>NZ_JBHTVQ010000015.1:0-112981 GCF_042792855.1 Streptomyces sp. NPDC056600 | reverse complement strand
GGCCCGCCGGGGCGGGCCCGGTCAGTCGTCCGGAACGGTCAGGCTCCGGCGGTCGGGCTGCCCGGGGCCGCGGTGTCGCGGGAGACGACCTCGCCCTGGACGATCTTCGGCTCACCGGGGGCGGGCGCGTTTTTCAGGGCGCGCGACTCCGCCTTGAGGATGCGGGCCGACTTGCCCGCCGAACGCACCACGTCGGGCAGCCGCTTCGCCGCGAGGACGGCCGCGACGACGAGCAGGAGGAGGGCGAGCTCGCTCAGTCCGAACATGGGATCCCGTTCTGTGGTCGGTGGGGCGGGCAGGGGACCGCGCCGTCGGAGAATGTACCCGGCGGGGTACGCCCTGCCTACGCCCCGTCCGCGTACCGGGGCGGCCCGCTCAGCCGAGGCCGTTGGCCTTGAGCCACTCCGGGTCGGGGGCGACCGGCTGCAGCACCTCGACCAGCAGCCCGTCCGGCCCGGCCACCTGGAACCGCCGCTGCCCCCACGGCTCGGTCACCAGGTCCATCACCACCTCGAGCCCGGCGGAGGCCAGCCGCCGGTGCTCCGCGTCCACGTCCTCCACCAGGAACGCCAGCAGCGCGCCGACGACCTCCCTGCCGCGGGTCGCCTTCGGCCACGACTCGTGGTCCGCGCGGACGAAGTCCAGGCTGTACTGAGGGTGCCGCGGGTGCTGGGTGTTCACGTACCAGCCGAGGTCGATGTTCACCGTGAACCCGAAGTGCTCGGCGAACCAGGCGGCGGCGGCCGCCGGATCCTTCGCGGCGTAGGCGGTTCCCACCATCGTGACCTGCATCCGTGAGTCCTTTCCTCGGTGACTGGCTGTCAGGCTAGGGCCTGGAGGGCGGCCGCGGGGCGCGTTCGCGCACACCATGATCGGCTCGCGTCGGCGCCCGGTGCCGGGCGGTCCACGCGGCCCGTGACAACGGCGCCCGGACGGGGCCCGCGCTCCGGGCGGGCCCTCCGGCCTGCGACCATGGCGCGCATGACAGGCACGACAGGCACGACAGCATCCGCACCTCTGATCACCGTCGTCACCGGAGGCAGTCGCGGCATCGGCGCGGCGGTCTGCCGTCGCCTCGCCGCCGAGGGCCACGACCTGGTGATCGGCTACCGCTCCGACGCGGACGCCGCCGCACGCGTGGCGGCCGACGTCTCCGCACTCGGCGTCCGGGCCCTCCCGGTCGCCGTCGACACCTCGGACGCGGCCTCGGTGGACCGGCTCTTCGACGCCGCGGCACAGCGGCTCGGCGCGGTCACCGGCCTGGTGAACAACGCGGGCGTCAGCGGCCCGCTGGGCCGGCTCGCCGACGCCGACCCGGAGGGCATGCGCGACGCGCTGGGCGTCAACGTCCTCGGCTACCTGCTCTGCGCCCGGCGTGCCGTCCGGGAGATGACGGCCGCGTCGGGCGGCGCGATCGTCAACATCTCCTCCGCCGCGGCGACCCTCGGAAGCCCCGGCGAGTACGTCCACTACGCGGCGGCCAAGGCGGCCGTGGACACGATGACGGTGGGGCTGGCCAAGGAGGTCGCCGCCGACGGCATCCGGGTCAACTGCGTCGCCCCGGGCACCGTGTGGACCGAGTTCCACGCCGACCCGCAACGCCCCGCGTGGATGGGCGAGACCACCCCGATGGGCCGATCCGGCCAGCCGGAGGAGATCGCCGGGGCGGTGGCCTGGCTGATGTCGGACGACGCGTCGTACACGACCGGCGCGGTGCTGCGGGTGGCCGGCGGGCGGTAGGCCCCGCCGCGGACAGGGGCGGCGGCCGCGGGGAAGGGGCGGTGCCCCGCTCCCGCCCCCGCGCCGGCGGGCCGGCCTCCCGGTGCGCGGGCCCGCGCTTCCGGCGCGGCCGCGGCCTGCCTACGCTGTCGGCCATGCAGCACGACCTGCCGGAGGGCGACGTCCCGGGCACACCACTGGAGCGCATCGCCGAGGCGCTGGGCGCCGTCCTGACGCACTCCGCCGACGACGGCATCAGCGACGTGGTCATCGCGGAGCCCGGCGAGACCCTCGTCGGCATGCCCGGTGTCCTGGTGCTGGCGATCGGTGTCCGCGACGAGGAGGCGGCGGAACTGACCGTCGCGGCGGGGGCGGCGGGCGCGGCTTGCGTCGCCGTGCGGATCGGCGGCGAGGGCGTGCCCCCGGCCGTCCGGGAGGCGTCCGCCGAGGCAGGGGTGCCGGTGCTGGGCGTGCCCGCCGGGGTGCGATGGGACACGGTGGAGGCCGAGGCCCGGCGGGAGCTGATCCGCGGGGCCGCCGGACGGCAGGGCGACCTGTACGCGCTGGCGCAGACCCTCGCCACCCTCACCCACGGCCTGGTCAGCGTCGAGGACACCGCCCACCGGGTGATCGCCTACGCGGGCCCGGGCGAGGAGGCCGACGAACTGCGGCGCCGTTCCGTCCTCGGCCGTACCTGCCCGGAGCCGTACCTGGCGATGCTCCGCGACTGGGGCGTGTACCAGCGCGTCCGCAAGTCCGACGAGGTGGTCGAGGTCGCCGCCGTGCCGGAGAAGGACATCCGGCGGCGGATGGTCGTCGGCATCAACGCCGGGACGCGGCCACTCGGGACGATCTGGGTCCAGGAGGGCCACCGCCCCCTCGCCCCGGACACCGAGGACGCGCTGCGGGGCGCCGCCAGGGTCGCCGGGACGCAACTGATCGACCACTACTACCGGGACGACCCCGGCGCCCGGCTGCGCTCGCGGGAGGAACTGGCGCACGGCCTGCTCACCGGACGGTTCAACGCGGCCGCGCTCGCCGAGCACCTCGGCATCCCGGCCACCTCCGGCGCCTCCGTGGTCGCCTTCGACCTGCGCGACACCACGGCCCGGGCGGACGGCACCTGGCGGGACGCACGGCTGGCCGAGGCGGCGGTGCTCGTCTCGGTGCACGCGGCCGCCCACCGCCGCGACGCCCTGGTCGCCCAGGCCTGCGGCCAGATCTACGCGATGCTGCCGGAGCCGGCCGGGTCCGCGGTCGCGGAGGACACCGCGGACGCGGCGGCGACGGCCGCCGAGCCGGTGCTGCTCCGGTGGGCGGAGAACCTGGTGGCGGCGCTGCGGCAGCACACCCGGACACCGGTCCAGGCATGTGTGGCGGGCACCGCGGCGCGGCTGGAGGAGATCCCCGAGGTCAAGCTCCGCGGGCACCGGGGGCTGCGCATCATGGCGGACGACCCGCGGTGGCGGGTGGGCGCGTACAGCGGTCTGGTCTCGTCGATGCTGGTGCGCGAGGCCGTGGAGCTGATGGCCGCGCGGGGCGGCGTCAGGCACCCCGGACTGACGGCACTGGTCGCCCACGACGCCGGGCACGGCACCGAACTGGCCCGCTCGCTGCGGCTGTACCTGGACGCATTCGGGGACGTGGGGCCGGTCGCCGAGGTCCTCAACGTGCATCCCAACACGCTGCGGTACCGGGTACGCAAGGCGGCCGCGGTCGCGGGGCTCGACCTCGACGACCCCGAGCACCGGCTCGCGGCGATGCTCCAGCTCCGGTTGCCTCCGCACACCGAGGAGGCCGCGGGCCCGGCCTTCTGACGGGCCGACGCCCCTTCTGACGGGCCGACGCCGCTTCTGCCGGGCCGCCGCCGGGAGGGCGCGCGGAGTCCGGCGGCGGGGGACGGGGAACGGGCGGCGGGGCATCGTCCGGGCGGACAACGCGAGGCCCCGATCACTGTCCCGGAGGACGAGAACGGGCCGGCGGGGGCGGTCCTACATTCACCTTCCGGCCCGGACCACGCGGGCTTTCAGCCACCTTCCCCGGAGCAGCCCCATGAACAGCTCTGCCCCGCCCTCCTCCTCGGACCCGGTCTCCGCCTCCGAGTCGCCCCAGGGCATGCGAAAGATCGCCACCGCCAGCTTCATCGGCACCGCGATCGAGTTCTACGACTACTACATCTACGGGACGGCCGCCGCGCTCGTCCTCAACGAGGCGTTCTTCCCCGAGCTGTCGGAGACGGCCGGGACCCTGGCGACGCTGTCCACCTTCGCCGTCGGCTTCGCGGCCCGCCCCGTCGGCGCCGCGATATTCGGCCACTTCGGGGACCGGGTGGGCCGCAAGGCGGTCCTGGTGGTCTCCCTGCTGATGATGGGCCTGTCCACCGGCCTCATCGGGCTGCTCCCCGGCTACGACACCCTGGGCATCTGGGCCCCCGTCCTGCTGGTGCTGCTGCGCCTGGTGCAGGGCCTGGGGCTGGGCGGCGAGTGGGGCGGCGCGGCCCTGCTGGCCGTCGAGCACGCGCCCCGCAGGAAGCGCGGACTCTACGCGGCAGCTCCCCAACTGGGCTCCCCGGTGGGTTACTTCGCGGCGACCTGCACCTTCCTGCTGCTCGGTGTGGTGATGCCGGACGAGATGTTCGACAGCTGGGGATGGCGGATCCCGTTCCTGCTGTCCTTCGTGTTGGTCGCCGTCGGCCTGGTGATCCGGCTCAGCATCGCCGAGACCCCGGCCTTCGCCAAGGCCGTGGAGCGGCACGACACCGCGAAGGTCCCGCTGGCCGAGGCGTTCCGCAGGCACCCCAGGGAGATGCTGCTGGGCGCCGGCATGATCACGGTCGTCTACGTGATGTTCTACACGGCCGCCACCTACTGCATGACGTACACCACGGGCACGCTGGGCATCCCCAAGAACGACATGCTGGCGCTCACCCTGGTCGCCGTCGTGGTGCTGGGCGTCTCCACCTACGCCGTGGCGAGATGGTCCGACCGCGTCGGCCGGCGGAAGCTGATCATCGCGGGCGCCGCGTTCGGCGTCGTCTGGGGAGCGCTCGTCTTCCCCCTGCTGGACACCGGGAACTACGTGCTGATCGCCGTGGCCCTCAGCGGCGCGCTGCTGTGCATGGGGGTCATCTACGGCCCGGCCGGGGCGTACATGCCCGAACTCTTCGCGACCCGCCTGCGGTACTCCGGCGCCGGGTTCTCCTACAACCTGGGTGGCGTTCTCGGCGGCGCGGTGGCCCCGCTGGTCGTCACCGCGCTGGCGGAGACGTACAGCCCCGCGGTCGGCGGCTGGTTCATGAGCGCCATGGCACTGCTGTCGCTGGTCTGCGTCCTGGCCCTGCCGGAGACCCGGGACCGGGACCTCGACGCCGTCTGAACGCGGCTTTCCGGACCGCTCCGGCGGCGCGCCGCCGGAGCTCAGCGGCCGGACAGGTCCCAGGCCAGCTGGGCCACCTGCTGCATGACGGGCAGCATCCCCGGGTGGTCGCCGTCGTCCAGGTGGCGGTACTCGCTGCCGATGGTGATCACCAGCCGCTCGGGCAGCCCGAGTTCGGGGTAGTTGCCCTCTGCTATCACCCGGCGCGCGGCCTCGGCGGCGGGGACGCCGGCGGCGTGGAAGGCGTGCGCCCGCTCGGCGACGTACTCCAGATAGCCGATGTGCACCTTGAGCCCGGCCGCGCTCAGCACCGGACCGTGGCCCGGCACGAAGGTCCGCGCCCCGGTGGCCAGGAACCGTTCGCAGGAGGCGATCAGGTTGCCCAGCGGGCCCGCCCAGTGCGACGGGTGGTCGCCGGGCTGAGCGGCCGTGCTGCCGAACACCACGTCACCGGTGAACACCACGCCCTGCTCCGGCAGATGGACGAACAGGTCGCCGACCGTGTGCCCGGGAGGCAGCGAGGCGAGGCGGACGGTGTGCCGGCCCACCGTCAGCTCGTGCTCCCCGGTGAACGTCTCGGTCACCGAAGGCAGTTCGGTCGCCGACCAGTCGAAGACCCCGAAGTGCCGCCGGACGTAGGAGCCCCACGGTGTCGCCGGGTCCACCGCCCCGGCCAGGGCGTGCAGCTGATCCGGCGTGGGCTCCAGACACAGGTGCGCCCTGGCCGCGTCGGTGGCGATCACCTGGGCCTCGGGCAGCACGCAGGCGCCCCACAGGTGGTCGCCGTTGGCGTGCGTGACGACCACCCGGTCCACGTCCGCGCCCGCGGGCAGCAGTTGACGGCTCGTAGCCAGGAACTCACCCGCCAGCCGCCGGTCGTAAGGGCTGTCGATCCACAGCGCGGAGTCCTCGCCGACCAGCAGCCCGCAGTTGGCCAGGCCCCATCCGCGCCGCCCCGGCAGAAGGGCGTACAGCCCCGCGCCGAGTTCCGTCAGTGGCCCTCCGTGCGTGATCGTCATGCCACGCGATTATGCAGACGCCGACGACTTCCACCACCGCGCCGGACGGCGGTTGGCCGGAACTCGCCTCCGGCGCCTGCCGTGCCTCACGCCCCGCTGCTCACCCAGCGCACCACCGCCGCGAGCCCGAGCAACAGGGCAGGCGTCAGCCAAGGCCATCGCATGACTCTCCGCACCGACGGCGCCAGCCACAGGGCCCCGACCGCCCCCGCCGAGAGGATGGCCAGTACGCACCCCAGTTCGATCCCTCCGTAGGCCGCCTCGTCCCACGCCCCGTCCGGCCGCGTCACCAGGGCCAGCCAGAGGAAGAACCCGGACACGAGGGTCAGCAGCCCCACCGGCACCGCGAACAGCACCCGCAGGGCCGTCCGGTCGTCGTCGGGGTGGTGGGGCCGGTCGTCGGCCGGGTGGTGGACGTGGGCGTCGTGCTTCGGCTCCATCAGCGGATCGCGTTCCTTGCCTGGTCGAGGTGGTCGGTGAACTGGCGCCCGTACTCCTGGGCCTTCTCGGACTGCCAGTAGGGGCCGCCGTTGTAGCGCGCCGCGAGCTCCTGCTTCTGCGCCGCCGTCATCTCCTCCGGCGGCACGTCGGCGAAGCCGCTCTCGGCCTTCAGCTGGGCCAGGTACTCCGACGCGATGAAGATGTTCTGCCCCGGATCCTGGAGCGAGGCCTCGACGATCTCCCGCTGCTGGTCGCCGAGGTTCTCGGGATCGTAGCCGAGCACCTCGGCGCCCCGCCGGATCTGGATGGCGATCGGCCCGAAGGACGTCTCGTCCGGGTCGCCGCCCAGCCGGTCGGGGAGGTTCTCCGGGATGACGGGGCTGAGCGCGTCGGCCTGTTCGCGGAGGGTGTCGGTCACGTCGTCGAGCACACCCGGCTGCCCCGCGATCTCCTTCCACGCGATGCCCGCCACCACCTCCGGCGGCAGACCTGAGTTGTGTGCCGCGGCCTTGATGATGTCCTTGTTGGCGGCGATCCACTCCGTCTTCTCCGCGTCGTTCGACGGGGGCGTCCAGTAGCTGTCCGTCGCGCCCGGCAGGCCGGCGAGCTGCAGGCGGATGTCCCTCAGCGCCGGGGAGACCAACTCGTCGCCCTTCCCCGGGCGGTAGGGGTCGTCGCCGGGCATGGGGTAGAAGTCCTGCTTGGGGCCGCTGCCCGGCAGCCGGGTCAGCGGGTCGCCGCTCGCCTCGGCCGCCTCTCGCCGAAGAGCGGGCATGGCCGCGGCCAGGTCCGGCCGTCCGGCGGAGAGGCCGGGGAAGGAGCGGACGTCGAACCGGGGCAGCAGGTCGTACGCCTGCCTGAGCCCGTGCACGCACAGGGCCCGGGCGTCCGCCTCGGTCGTCCGCGCCAGGTCGAAGCTGCCGCCGGCGGCGTCGTGCAGCCGGTTCGCCTCGTCCCTGATGTCGTCGACGTCCATGGTCAGTTCGGCGAAGAAGTCCATGACGCCGGTGGTCGCCCGCATGTCCTCCCACTGCCGCATCGGCTCGGCCTCCTGCGCCTCACGGGTGATCGCCGTGCCCTTGGTGCCGATCAGGGACGCCAGCGCCCGCTCGTCGGCCAGCCCGTCGGAGTAGTACGCCTTCGCCGTGGCCAGGGCCTCGCCGTACCGGCGCAGCGCGTCCGCGGCATGGCGGTACCCCTCGGCGAGCTCGTCCACCAGCTTGCGGGCCTCCGTCAGCCGGGCCGTGTACTGCGTGCTGCCCTCGCTGCGCCACCCGGTGTGCTTCTCGGCCCGCTCCGCCGAAGGGGCGACGGCCGTCAACAGGGCGTGCAGCCGGTGGAGTTCGTCCGCGTTGCGCTCGACCAGCGGTGGGTTGCAGTTCTCCAGGAACTCGACGTCCCTGCGGTAGGTCAGCCCGTCGCTCATCGGTTCTCCGAGGCCGTGTAGGTGCCGTCCAGGACGTCGTCCAGGAACCCGAGGGCGGTGTCGTCCTCGATCGACGCGAAGTCCCCGCCGACGGTGCGCAACCGGGTCGACAGCGCGGCGAACAGCGCCATGGTGTCCAGGAACTCCCCGTCGGCGAACCACGCGAAGGTCTCCAGCCGGTGCGCCACGTCCTCGTGCGTCCTGGGCGCCCTGGCCAGGGTCGTCAGCTCCGCGTCCGGCCGCCCCTCGTAGAGCAGCCCGGCGATCTCCACCAGCAGGTTGGCGTTGCCGTTGATCGAGTCGGTCCTGGCCACCAGGTCCTCGCCGGCCGGCGCGCCGGTCCCCCCGCCGCTGTCCGCGGGCAGTTGGTTCAGGCGCATCCCGCCCTCCGCCTGGCGCGCCAGCGCGTCGGCCTTGAGCTGGGCCCACTCCTGCGCGAACGACATCCGTTTCCCTTCCCCCATGAACCTGCGGCCCGTCCGCCTCCGGGGAGCCGGACTGGCGTCCCCGTCACGCTTCTTGACGCCCTCAGCAGGGCATATGGTTCGGCTCCGCGGTGAAGGCCGTGTACACGTGTCGATCTCGGGACCGCGCCGGGCCCGGGCGCGCCTGGGCCGGGCACCCCGTCACCCCGTCAACCCGTCAACCCGTCAGCGCGGCCGGGGCGTCGTCGGCGCGGCGTCGGTAGACGCCGTCGTGACGGTCGAGGTGGCCGAGGTCGACGAGGTAGCGGCGGAGGGTCACATGGTCGACGGGGGCGTCCTCGGCGCACCAGGCGGCGAGGCGCTCGTTCACGGCGCGTTCCGGGTAGGCGACGTCGACGTCGAAGGAACGCTCGGCGATGTGGCGCAGGACCTGCCGCTTGCGGTCCCAGCGGGCCGGCAGGCGCACCAGCCGCCCGTCGCGCACGAAGGTGCCCAGCAGGGACTCGGTCGCCGCGTCGCCCGTGCCGTGGTCGACGGCAGCGGCCGCCGGGCGGCGTGCGGATCCGCGCAGCCGGGCGTACGCGACGGCGAGCCCCGCCTCCTCCTGCACCAGCGCCCCGCCGTCCACCAGTCGCCGCACGGCCTGCACGGCCTCCTTCGGCCGCACCCCGGCGGCCTCCGCGGCGTCGGCGGCGGTCCGCGCCCCGAGCGTGACGGCGGCGAACACCCGGGCACGGGTCGTGTCGGCGAGCAGCCGGATCAGATCGGGGGCGTCGGAGGAGGCGGAGCTCATGGCGGGTCCTTCCTGGCGGTCGCGGGCGGCGACCGCGACGGTGGCGGGGCGACGGTGGGGCACGGTGGGGCGACGGTCCACGATGCCCCGCCGAGGGCGCCCGCCGCCTCCGGTTTTCGGCGGGGACGTCCGGCCCCCGGGCCCGGAGCGGGCGCCCCACATCGCCGACCCTGCGGCGGCGGTGTCACAACACGCCTAGAATCTCTGCCAATTGATCACATCACCGTTCCGCCCACCCCGGGGAGTCCACCATGTCCGGAGCCGACAGCACGCCCAGCACCTCCAGCACGCCCGACGTCCCCAGGATCGACACCAGCAAGCCCCACCCGGCCCGGATGTACGACTGGATGCTCGGGGGCAAGGACAACTACCCGGTCGACGAGGAACTGGCCCGGTACATGCTCACCATCGAGCCGAACCTGCCGCTGATGGCGAAGATGAACCGCGGTTTCATGCACCGCTCCACCCGCTGGCTCGCCCAGCAGGGCATCCGGCAGTACCTGGACATCGGCACCGGCATACCGACCGAGCCCAACCTGCACCAGATCGCCCAGGAGACGGTCCCCGACGCCCGGGTGGTCTACTGCGACAACGACCCGATCGTCCTGGCCCACGCCGAGGCGCTCCTGCGCGGCACGCCCGAGGGCGCGGTGGAGTTCCTGCACGCGGACGCACGCGAGATCGACGTCGTCCTGGAGAAGGCCGCGAAGGTGCTGGACTTCGGCCGACCGGTCGCCATCTCGCTCATCGCCCTGCTCCACTTCGTGAGCGACGAGGACGGAGCCGTCCGGCTGATCGAGCGCGTCAAGGAGGCGCTGACCCCGGGGAGCTACCTGGTGCTCTCCCACTTCACCACCGACTTCTACTCCGAGGAGGACGTGCGCCGGGCGACCGCCACGGCCAGCGCCCGGGGGTACAACGCCAGCCCGCGCGGCCGCGAGCAGTTCGCGCGGTTCTTCGACGGCCTGGAACTGGTGGAGCCGGGCGTGGTGCTCGCCGAGCAGTGGCGCCCCGAGCTGGGCGAGCCGGTCCCGGGCCAGGGGGACAACATCAGCTCCACCTACGCGGCGGTCGCCCGCCGGGTCTGACCTCGGATTCCGCGCGGCACCCGTCCGTGATCCACCCCCGCGCCCCCCTCCCCGCCCTCGTCGGCCCGCAGCCTCCACACTGG
Organism: Streptomyces sp. NPDC056600; assembly: GCF_042792855.1. Classification (NCBI taxonomy): domain Bacteria; kingdom Bacillati; phylum Actinomycetota; class Actinomycetes; order Kitasatosporales; family Streptomycetaceae; genus Streptomyces; species Streptomyces sp. NPDC056600. The sequence goes on along the minus strand of NZ_JBHTVQ010000015.1, from coordinate 102,612 downwards.
AGGGGACGCGCTGTCGAGCGAGAAGCAGAGGGACCAGCCGCATGACCCCCGCCCGCGGACGACTCCGCATCTATCTGGGCGCCGCCCCCGGCGTGGGCAAGACCTGCGCCATGCTCGACGAGGCGCACCGCCGGGCGGAGCGCGGCACGGACTGCGTGGTCGCCGTCGTGGAACACCGGGACCGCCCCCGCACCGCGCAGCGGCTGGAAGGGCTGGAGACGGTGCCGCGCCGCCCGGACGGCGAGGTGGACGTCGCGGCCGTGCTGCGCCGGGCCCCCGCCGTCGCGCTGGTCGACGACCTGGCGCACACCAACGCCCCGGGCGGCCCGCGCGCGAAGCGGTGGCAGGACGTGGCGGAGCTCCTCGACGCGGGCATCGAGGTGATCACCACCGTCAACATCCAGCACCTGGAGTCCCTGGGCGACCTGGTGGAGTCGATCACCGGCGTGCGCGAGAGCGACACCGTGCCCGACGAGGTGGTGCGCCGCGCCGACCAGATCGAGCTGGTCGACATGTCGCCTCCCGCGCTGCGCCGCCGTCTGGCCCACGGCAACGTGTATCCCCCGGACCGGATCGACGCCCGCGTCTCGCACTACTTCCGCCTCGGCAACCTCACCGCCCTGCGCGAACTGGCGCTGCTGTGGGTGGCCGACCGCGTCGACGAGTACCTGACCCGCTACCGCAGCGAGCACCGGGTGTCCGCCGTGTGGGGCTCCCGCGAGCGCATCGTGGTCGGGCTGACCGGCGGACCCGAGGGCCGCACCCTGATCCGGCGGGCCGCCCGGCTCGCGGAGAAGGGCGCCGGCGGCGAGGTGCTCGCCGTGCACATCGCCAGCCGCGACGGCCTGCCGGCCGCCCCGCCCCGGGAGCTCACCCTCCAGCGGACCCTGGTGGAGGAGCTGGGCGGCACCTTCCACCACGTCGTCGGCGAGGACGTCCCCAGCGCCCTGCTGGAGTTCGCCCGCGGGGTGAACGCCACCCAGATCGTCCTCGGCGTCTCCCGGCGCAAGGCCTGGCAGTACGTCCTGGGCCCCGGCGTCAGCTCGACCGTCGCCCGCGACTCCGGGCCCGACATCGACGTCCACCTGGTCACCCACGCCGAGGCCGGCAAGGGCCGCGGCCTGCCGATGGCTCGCGGCAGCCGGCTCGGCCGGTCCCGGACGGTGGCCGGCTGGGTGACCGGCGTCGTGGGCCCCGGCCTGCTCACCCTGCTGCTGCTGGCCGTCGGCGCGGCCGGCCCCATCGGGCTGGCCAACGAGATGCTGCTCTTCCTCGCCCTGACCGTCGCCGCCGCGCTGCTGGGCGGACTGCTGCCCGCGCTGGCGTCCGCGGCGGTCGGCACGCTGCTGCTCAACTGGTTCTTCACCCCGCCGGAGGGCACCCTCAGCATCTCCGAGCCGCACAACGTGCTCGCTCTCGCGGTCTTCGTGTCGGTCGCCGTCGCCGTCGCCTCCGCCGTCGACCTGGCCGCCCGCCGTACCCAGCAGGCGGTCCGGCTGCGCGCCGAGGCGGAGATCCTCTCCTACCTCGCGGGCAGCCTGCTGGGCGGCGGCAGCGGGCTCCAGGCACTCCTGGAGCGGGTCCGCGAGACGTTCTCCCTCCAGTCGGCCGCCCTGCTGGAACGCGAGGAGACGGACGCCCGCTGGACCTGCGCCGGCAGCGTCGGACCGGGGCCGGTCGCGGCCCGTCCGGAGGACGCCGACGTCGAGGTGCCGGTGGGGGACCGGATGGCGCTGGCCCTGTCCGGCCGGGTGCTGCCCGCCGAGGACCGCCGCGTGCTCGCCGCCTTCGGCGCGCAGGCCGCCGTCGCCCTGCAGCACCAGCGGCTGCGGCGCGAGGCGGAACAGGCCCGCGAACTCGCCGAGGGCAACCGGATCCGCACCGCGCTGCTGGCCGCCGTCAGCCACGACCTGCGCACCCCGCTCGCCGGGATCAAGGCGTCGGTCTCCTCGCTGCGGTCGGAGGACGTGGAGTGGTCCGAGGAGGACCGGGCCGAGCTGCTCGCCGCCATCGAGGACGGCGCCGACCGGCTGCACCAGTTGGTCGGCAACCTGCTCGACATGTCCCGGCTGCACACCGGCACCGTCGCCCCGCTGATCCGCGAGATCGACCTCGACGAGGTGGTGCCCAAGGCGCTCGCCGGGGTGCCGCACGAGCAGGTGGACCGGGTGGTGCTGGACGTGCCCGAGTCGCTGCCGATGGTCGCCGTCGACCCGGGACTGCTGGAGCGGGTGGTCGCCAACGTGGTGGAGAACGCCGTCAAGTACAGCCCCGACCCCGCCCCCGTGCGGGTGTCGGCCAGCGCGCACGGCGACCGCGTGGAGCTGCGGGTGGTGGACCGCGGGCCGGGCGTCCCCGAGGAGACCAAGGAGCGGATGTTCGCGCCGTTCCAGCGGCTCGGGGACGCCCCGCGCGGCGTCGGGGTCGGGCTCGGCCTCGCCGTGGCCAGGGGCTTCGCCGAGGCGATGGGCGGGGCGCTCGCCGCCGAGGACACCCCCGGCGGCGGGCTGACCATGGTCCTCACCCTTCCGGCCGCGCGCACAAGGGTGGCCGGGGGAGCGGCGGCCGGGGAGCACGCGTAGTCTCCCGGAGAACCGGTGAGCAACGCCGGCCGGGCGACCGGAGCGAGACGGAGAGAGGCGACCGCGATGCCGCGCAGCACGGGAGAGGCGGCCCGCAGGGCCGGGCCGACCCGGGTACTGGTGGTCGACGACGAACCGCAGATGGCGCGGGCGCTCGTCATCAACCTCAAGGCGCGCCAGTACGCGGTGGACGTCGCCGCCGACGGCGCGCAGGCGCTGCGGCTGGCCGCCGAACGCCACCCCGACGTCGTGCTCCTCGACCTGGGGCTGCCCGACATGGACGGCGTCGAGGTGCTGCGGGGCCTGCGCGGCTGGACCCGGGTCCCGGTGATCGTGCTGTCCGCGCGGCACAGCAGCGACGAGAAGGTGTCGGCGCTGGACGCCGGGGCCGACGACTACGTCACCAAGCCGTTCGGCATGGACGAGCTGATGGCGCGGGTGAGGGCCGCGGTGCGGCGCGCCGAGCCGGTCGGGGCGGAGGACACCCCGGAGGAGGGCGTCGTCGAGGCCGGCGACTTCACCGTCGACCTGCGCGCCAAGAAGGTCAGCCGGGACGGCCGGGACGTGCGGCTCACCCCCACCGAGTGGCACCTGCTGGAGATCCTCATCGGCAGCCCCGGGCGCCTGGTGAGCCAGAAGCAGCTGCTCCAGGAGGTGTGGGGGCCGACGTACACCCGCGAGACCAACTATCTGCGCGTCTACATGGCCCAGCTGCGCCGCAAGCTCGAGCCGGACCCCTCGCACCCGCGGCACTTCATCACCGAGCCGGGCATGGGGTACCGGTTCGAGCACTGATCCCACGCGCACCCGGCTGTTCGTGACCGGCTGTTCGGTAGTAGCGGCTGTTCGGTACCGGCGGTTTGGTCCTACCATTTCGTCTCTGTGACATATTGGGACCGGCGGGCCGCGACACCACGGGGTCCGGCCGCGGGACGGTCCGAGAGGGAGTCAGCTACATGTCGGTCGAGTGGCAGCCGGTGCGGCAGGCCCGTACGCACGAACTGGTGCTGCAGAGCATCGAGGAGCGGGTGTTCACCGGCGACCTCAAGGCCGGCGACCGGCTGCCGCCCGAGCGGGAACTGGCGCCGGTGATGGGCGTCAGCCGCTCCGCCCTGCGTGAGGCCCTGCGGGTGCTGGAGACGATAGGCGTGCTGGTCGCCCAGCAGGGCCGGGGCCCGGACGCCGGCGCGCGGATCGTGCGCAACCCGGACGACGCGCTGGGCCGGCTGCTGCGGCTGCACTTCGCGCTGGGCAGCTACAGCCTGGAGGACGTCCTGGAGGCCCGGGTGACGCTGGAGCGCTCCAGCTTCCAGGCCTCCGCCGGGAACGCCTCGCCCGAGGAGCTCGCCGAGGCCGAGGAGGTGCTCTCCCGGATGCGCGCACCGGGGATCGGCGTCGACGAGTACAACGAGCTGGACACCCGGTTCCACGTCCTGTTCGCCCGGGCGTCGGGGAACCGGCTGACCTCCACCCTCACCTCCGCGGTGCGGGAGTCGGTGCGTCCGCTGATCCTGCGGGCGCTGGAGTCGACCGAGGACTGGTCCGCGACGGCCGACGCCCTCACCGCCGAGCACGCGGACCTGCTGCGGCTGGTGCGGTCCGGCGACGGCGGGGCCGCCGCCGACCTGGTGGAGCGGCACATCCGCGGCTTCCACGGCACCCTCGTCGACGAGAAGCCCGAGGACCGGGGACGCGGCGACGCCTGAGCGGCGGGCCGTCGCGCGGGCGCGTCCTCGGTCCGCCGCGTCGGCCGGTCTAGGGCAGCATCCAGGCCAGCGCCGGAAGCGACTGCAGGTACACCAGGACGCCCAGCACGGCCAGCATGGCGAGGCTGTATCCCGCGACCTTGCGCAGCAGGATCCGCTCCGAGCCCGGCATGGCCACCGCGGTGGCCGCGATCGTCAGGTTCTGCGGGCTGACCAGCTTGCCGACCACGCCGCCCGAGGTGTTCGCCGCCACCAGCAGCGTCGGGTCGATGCCGGCCGTCTTTCCCGCGGTCTGCTGCAACGTGGCGAACAGCGCGTTGGCGGAGGTGTCGGAGCCGGTCACCGCGGTGCCCAGCCAGCCCAGGATCGGCGAGAGCAGGGCGAAGATCGTGCCGACCGCCGCCAGCCAGGTGCCGATGGCGACCGTCTGGCCGGACTGGTTCATCACGTAGCTGAGCGCCAGCACGGTGGCCACCGTGGCGATGGCGACCCGCATGTTCCGCACGGTGCTCACGGCGGCCGCCAGGCCGGTGCGCGCGGTCATCGGGAAGCGGTCCCGGTCGGCGGCGCGGCTGTAGACCAGCACCACCAGCAGGCCGGTGAGGATCAGCAGGGTTCCGGGGTTGCCGAGCACGTCCAGCTTGTAGAGGGCGCTGCCCGCCGGTGCCCCGTCCGGCGCGACGAGCTCGCCGTACAGGCCGGGCCATTCGATCTCGAGCGCGAAGGTCCCGAGCCAGGCGGGTACGTCGAGCGCCCCCACGCGCAGTTTGGCGAGCGCGAAGACGGCGATGACCAGCAGGTACGGCAGCACGGCCAGGGTGACGCGGCGGGCGGTGAGCGGCTCGGCCTCGACCTGCGAGCGCTGGTCATCGGGGGTCGCGGGCTTCCAGAACCGCAGCATCAGCACGGCGGCGCCGAAGCCGGCCAGGGCGGAGACCACGTCGGTCAGCTCGTAGGCGAAGTGCGAGGAGCACCAGTACTGCGTCACGGCGAAGACGGCGCCCGTGACCAGGGAGATCGGCCACAGCTGACGGGCGCCGCGGACGCCGTCGACCAGGAGGAGCAGCAGCGTCGGCACCACCAGCGCCAGCAGCGGTGTCTGGCGGCCCACCACCGAGGCGATCTCCTCCGGGGGTATCCCGGTCAGGTTGCCCGCCGTGGTGATCGGGATGGCCATGGCGCCGAAGGCCACCGGGGCGGTGTTGGCGATCAGGACGGTCACCGCCGCCTTCAGCGGCGGCAGACCGATCGCCATCAGCATCGCGGCGGTGATCGCGACCGGCGCGCCGAAGCCGGCGAGGGCCTCCAGCAGACCGCCGAAGCAGAAGGCGATCAGCATCGCCTGGATCCGCAGGTCGCCGCGGCCCACCGCGCTGAAGGAGCGGCGCAGGTCGTCGAACCGGCCGCTCTCCACGGTCAGTTGGTAGAACCAGATGGCGGCGACGACGATCAGCATCACCGGGAAGAGGCCGAAGACCAGGCCCTGCCCGGCCGACAGGACGCTCAGCCCCACGGGCATCCCGTACCCCAGGACGGCCACCAGCAGGGCGGTCGCCAGCGCGCCGAGCGCGGACGCCAGGGCCGACCGCTTGGCCGCCATCAGCAGCACGAAGAAGGTCGCCAGCGGCAACAGGCCCAGCAGGGCGGTGGCGGCCAGGCTGTCCCCGACGGCGGTCACGTCGGGTGTGTAGGCGGCCAGTTGAGCGTGGGGTGGCGCGATGGACACGGGCTGTTCCTCCTCGGTACCGCGAAACGCCACCGGCTCTGTTCCACCCATGGCGGGCATCAGTACGACATCGAAAATGTCCTATGTCAATAAGGTCGGACCGCTTTGCTTCAAGAGAACCCCTGGCCTACTGTGGTCGGACCATACGACGGGAGTTTCCATGCGGATCGGGCTCTTCGCCACCTGTCTGGGAGACACGCTCTTCCCGGACGCGGTGAGGTCGACCGCCGTGCTGCTCTCCCGGCTGGGCCACGAGGTGGTCTTCCCGCCGGGTCAGACATGCTGCGGCCAGATGCACGTCAACACCGGGTACCAGCGCGAGCCGGTCCCGCTGGTGCGGAACTTCGCCGAGCAGTTCGGCGACGCCTCCCTGGACGCGGTGGTCATGCCCTCAGGCTCCTGCGCCGGCTCGGTCCGCCACCAGCACGAGATCGTCGCCGAGCGCTACGGCGACGCGGCTCTGCGCGCGGGAGTCGCCGCGGTGAAGGCGAAGACGTACGAGCTCTCGGAGCTGCTGGTGGACGTCCTGGGCGTCACCGACGTCGGCGCGTACTTCCCGCACCGCGTCACCTACCACCCGACCTGCCACTCCCTGCGGATGCTGCGCGTCGGCGACAAGCCGCTCCAGCTGCTGCGGGCCGTCGAGGCGATCGACCTGGTCGAGCTGCCGGAGGCGGACGCCTGCTGCGGCTTCGGCGGCACCTTCGCCCTGAAGAACGCCGGGACCTCCGCCGCCATGCTGCGCGACAAGCTGGACCACGTCTGCTCCACCGCCGCCGACGTGTGCACCGCGGGGGACTCCTCCTGCCTGATGCACATCGGCGGCGGGCTGTCCCGCATCAAGGCGGGCACCCGCACCCTGCACCTGGCGCAGATCCTCGCCTCCACGCGCACCGCCCCCCACCAGCTCCCGCAGTCGGAGGCCGCCCGATGAACAGCAGCCCGGCCGGCGGCTCCACCTTCCTCGGCCTGCCCGCCGTCCCGCCCCGCTCGCCCTACGGCACCGGCAACCTGCGCGGCGACCGCACGTTCCCCCGGGCCGCCCACGACGAGCTGGGCAACGACCAGCTGCGCCGCAACCTCACCAAGGCCACCCACACCATCCGCGGCAAGCGGCTCGCGGTCACCGGCGAACTCCCCGACTGGGAGCAGCTGCGAGATGCCGGCGCGGCGATCAAGACCGACACCATGAACCGGCTGCCCGAGCTGCTGGAACAACTGGAACGCAAGGTCACCGAGCGCGGCGGCACCGTCCACTGGGCCCGCGACGGCGTCGAGGCCAACGAGATCGTCACCCGCCTCGTCGAGGCGACCGGCAGCGACGAGGTCATCAAGGTCAAGTCGATGGCCACCCAGGAGATCGGCCTCAACGAGCACCTGGAGAGCCGGGGCATCGCCGCCCACGAGACCGACCTGGCCGAGCTGATCGTGCAGCTCGCCGGCGACAAGCCGTCGCACATCCTGGTCCCCGCCATCCACCGCAACCGTGAGGAGATCCGGGACATCTTCCGCGCCGGCATCCCGGGCGTCGACCCCGGGCTGGACGCGGTGCCCGCGCATCTCGCCGCCGCCGCCCGCGCCTACCTGCGCGAGAAGTTCATGACGGTGCCCGTCGCCGTCTCCGGAGCCAACTTCGGCATCGCCGAGACCGGCACCCTCTCGGTCGTCGAGTCCGAGGGCAACGGCCGCATGTGCCTGACGCTGCCGCGGACGCTGATCACCGTGATGGGCATCGAGAAGGTGCTGCCCCGCTACCAGGACCTGGAGGTCTTCCTCCAGTTGCTGCCCCGGTCCTCGACCGGCGAGCGGATGAACCCGTACACCTCGATGTGGACCGGCGTCACCCCCGGCGACGGTCCCGAGGAGTTCCACCTGGTCCTGCTGGACAACGGGCGGACCGCCGCGCTGGCCGACCGGATCGGCCGCGAGGCCCTCAACTGCATCCGCTGCTCCGCCTGCCTCAACGTCTGCCCGGTGTACGAGCGGACCGGCGGCCACTCCTACGGCTCCACCTACCCGGGCCCCATCGGCGCCGTCCTGACCCCGCAGCTGGCCGGCATGGACGTCGCGAAGAACGACCCCAACAGCTCGCTGCCTTACGCCTCCAGCCTGTGCGGCGCCTGTTTCGACGCCTGCCCGGTGAAGATCGACATCCCCTCGCTGCTGGTCGAGCTGCGCCACCAGCACACCGAGCAGGCCGGGACCACCGCCGAGAAGCTGGCGATGAAGGCGGCCGCCGCCGTGATGAAGCGGCCCGCGCTGTACACCGCCGCCCAGAAGGCCGCGGGCGGCCCCGGGCGGCTGATCGCCGGCCGGGACGGGGTCGTCTCCCACCTGCCGCCGCCGTTCGACGGCTGGACCGACAGCCGCGACCTCCCGGTCCCGCCGCGGCAGACCTTCCGGTCCTGGCTGGCCTCCGAGGAGGGCGCCGCCACCCTGCGCGCGGCCGCGGAGGAGGGCCGCCGCGACCGCGAGGGCGGGACGGAGGGCCGCGAGGAGGGCGGGGGCGACGTCCGCGGCACCGACGGCACGCGGCGTGACGTCACGCCGCCGCGCGACGGGAACGACGACGGCGACCACGCCGACGACCGCGACCGCGATGGCGACCGCGCCGACGACCGAGACGGCAACGAGGAGACACGGTGACCCCGACCGCACGAGAGACGGTGCTCGGCCGGATCCGCGACGCGCTCGCCCTGGCCGAGCCGGGCGAGGTGACCGTCGAGCGCGCCTACCGCACCGGCCGCACCCTGCCCGGCCAGGCGCGGCTGGACCTGCTCACCGACCGCCTGGTCGACTACAAGGCGGGGGTCCGCACCTGTACCGCGGACCGCACCGCCGAGACGGTCGCCGAGGTCCTGCGGGAGCGCGGCGCGCGCCGCGTCGGCGTCCCCCGCGGACTCGACCCCGCCTGGCTCGCCGCCTTCGACGGCGAGGTCCGGCAGGACTCCACCGACGTCCCGGCGCCCCTGCTCGACGACCTCGACGGTGTGGTCACCGCCTCCGCCGTCACCTGCGCGGAGACCGGCACGATCTTCCTCGACGGGTCCCCGGACCAGGGCCGGCGCGCGCTGTCCCTCGTCCCCGACCTCCACGTGTGCGTGGTCGACCTGTCCTCGGTGGTGGCCGGCGTGCCGGAGGCGGTCGCCCGCCTGGTGCCCGAGCGGCCGACGACCCTGATCAGCGGGCCGTCGGCCACCTCGGACATCGAGCTCGAGCGGGTCGAGGGCGTGCACGGGCCCCGCACCCTCGAGGTGATCGTCCGCACCGACGTCTGAGGCGCGGCGGACGCCGCGGGTGAGGCGGATGCTCCGGGTCAGGCGACCACGCGGAAGGTCTCCAGTTTCTGGTCGGCGGCGTCCGGCAGCAGCATCCCCGCCTTCACACCGCTGGTGAGGTAGTCCACGACCTCCTGCGTGATCACCTCGCCGGGGGCCACGGCCGGCACGCCCGGCGGGTACGGCGTGATGGTCTCGGCGGCCACCCGCCCGACGGCCCGGGCGGCGGGCACGTGCTCGACGCTCCCGAAGAAGGCGTCGCGCGGCCGCATCGCCTGCTCCAGTTCCAGGTCGCCCGGCGCCGGCAGACTCACCCGCGGCGGCCGCTCGAGCGTGCCCGCCTCCTTGACCAGCCGCCGCAGCGAGTCCACCAGCAGCGCCTCGGCACGGTCGTCGTCGCCGTGGGTGATCTGCGGGCAGATCCGCACCGTGTCCGCCGAGCCGATGTCCACGTGGCAGGTGGTGCGCAGCCACTCGGCCGCCTGCATGCCGGTGATGCCGAGCTCCCGGACGTCGATGCTCATCTTCAGCGGGTCGTGCTCGAAGGCCAGCCCCTCGCGGACGATCTCCTCGCCCATCACCGACAGCCCTTCCGTCGCGGTCACCGCCTCGCGGATGCGCCGCGCGCGGGCCAGCGCCGTGCCCAGCAGCTCCTCACCCTGCTCCACCATCTGCCGCCGCCAGCCGTCCAGCGTCGCGTAGACCAGCGAGGACGAACTGGTGGTGCCCAGCAGGTCCTCGCGCTGCTTGAGCACCTCGGCGGAGATCCGGTCGCCCTTCAGGTGGAACACCGAGCTCTGCTCGATCGCCCCGCCCATCTTGTGCACGCTGGTGATCACCATGTCGGCCTCGGCGTCCATGCCCCAGGCCGGAAGCTCCGGGTGGAAGGGCAGGTGGGCGCCCCAGGCCTCGTCGACGATCAGCGGGACGCCGTACTCGTGGCAGACCCGCGCCACGCCGCGGATGTCGGCGCAGGAACCCCAGCTGGTGGGCGTGATCAGCAGCATGCCCTTGGCGTCCGGGTTCTCCTGGAGGGTGCGCCGCACGTCGTCCGGCTCCGGCGGGTGGGCCAGGTGCCGCTCCGCGTCGAACTTCGGGTGCACCCAGACGGGCACCACCCCGTTGATGATCACCGCGGCGATCACCGACTTGTGCGAGTTCCGCGAGATCAGCAGTTTCTCGCCGGGCCCGGCCACCGCCAGCATGCCCGTCTTCACCGACAGGGAGCTGCCGCAGGTGGAGAAGAACGCCTGGTCCGCGCCGACCGCGTCGGCCATCAGCTCCTGCGCCTCGCTGAGCACGCCCTGCGACAGGCGCCGGTCGTCGAGCCCGTTCATGTCGAGCACGTCCGAGGAGAAGACGCCCTCGCCGAGGATCTCCTTGACCCGGGGGTCCGCCCCGCGCCCCTGGCGGTGCCCGGGCGGACCGAACACCACGTCCCCTCGTCGGCGGAAATCCTCCAGCGCCTCCAGCACGGGCACGCGTGAATGGTCCACGGATCCTCCTCCTTCACGTCCGGTGACCTGGTCGGGCCACCGTGTACGGGTCGCCCTGCTCCCGGCCGCCAAACGCCGGGCCCGCGCGGCGACGGCGCGCACCGGGCGGGCGAGGGTGCGAACCGGTCGCGAACCGGTGAGGACTGATCGCGGGAACACCCGGGAACACGAGGGAAACCCGCTCGAGAGAAAGGCCCCCGTGCGCACCGTCGGCGTCGAAGAAGAACTGCTCCTGGTCGATCCGGAGACGGGCGACCCGCGCGCCCTGTCCGCGGCCGTGCTGGCCCGTGCCGAGCGCGACCCCGCGGACTCCGACGTGTTCGAGAAGGAGCTCCACGGCCAGATGCTCGAGTTCGCCACGCATCCGCAGTCCTCGCTGGCGGAGCTGCAGAAGGAGATCGTCCGCTGGCGGGCCGATGCCGCCCGGCACGCCGCCGGGACGGGCGCGGCCGTCACCGCGCTGGCGACCTCCCCACTGCCGGTGAGCCCCAAGGTCAGCACCAGCGAGCGCTACCGGTGGATGGTCGAGCGGTACGGGCTGCCCACCCAGGAGCAGATGGTGTGCGGCTGCCACGTGCACGTCTCGGTGGAGTCCGACGAGGAGGGCGTCGCGGTCCTGGACCGCATACGCAACTGGCTTCCCGTGCTCACCGCGCTGAGCGCCAACTCGCCGTTCTGGCAGGGCAAGGAGACCGGCTACCGCAGCTACCGCCGCCAGGTGTGGGAGCGCTGGCCCTCGGCCGGTCCGACCGAGCCGTTCGGCACCCCCGAGGAGTACCACCGGCGCACCGACGCGATGGTCGCCACCGGTGCCATCCTGGACCGGCACATGGCCTACTACGATGCCCGGCTCTCCGACGCGTACCCCACCGTCGAGATCCGCGTCTCCGACGTGTGCATGGACGCGGACACGCCCGTGCTGATCGCCGCGCTGGCCCGCGGCCTGGTGGAGACCGCCGCCACGCAGTGGCGCTCCGGGGCCGAACCCGCCTCGCCGGCCAGCGTGAGCCTGATGAAGCTGGCCGCCTGGCAGGCCTCCCGCTCCGGCCTGGACGGCGACCTCCTGCACCCGCTCACCTTCCGCCCCGCGCCCGCCCGCGAGGTGGTCGACGCGCTGCTCGAGCACCTGGACGAGGCGCTGGGCGACACCGGCGACCGCGACCTCGCCCACCGCACGGTCGACCGCCTCTTCAAGGAGGGCAACGGCGCCCGCGTCCAGTGGGAGGTGTGGGAGAAGACGGGGAGCCTGCGCGACGTCGTCCTGGAATCCGTCCGCCGCACCGCCGCCGAGCCCGGCGCCCGCTGACCTCTCAGCGCCGCCCCCGATCCCGAAGCCCCCGGTCCGCCCCGGCCGGGGGCTTCGCCGTGGAACCGTCACCACCCTGCATACCTCTTTTGACATAGGTATATCGCGATACCTATTATCGTCGGCATGTCCGATCACAGCGCACGCACCGACCGAGTGGCCTCCGGCCTCGCGGCGTGCCTGCCCGCGCTGCACCGGGCGATGGACCGGCGGGTGGCACGCGCGTACCACGTGCCCAAGCCCCCCGAGGCGCAGCTCGCCCTCCTGCGGTACGTGGAGGGCCATGACGGCGCCACGGTCCGTGAGGCCGCCGAGGCGCTGCGGATGAAGCCCAACAACGTGAGCGCGCTGGTGTCCCTCCTCACCGAGCAGGGCGAACTGGAGCGCCGCCAGGACGGTGCCGACCGGCGCATCGCCCACCTCCACCTCACGGCGACCTCGCGCCGCCGGATCGCCGACGTGCGGGAACTGGAGACCGGCGTCCTCGCCGAGGCGCTGCTCACGCTCACCGACGGGGAGCTCGACGCGCTGGGCTCCGCGCTGTCGGCCCTCGGCTCACTGCAGCGCGCCGTCCGCGACGACGGCTGAGCCTTCCGCCCGCCTCCCGCTGCCCCGCCTTGCTGCTGCCCCGCCCGCTGCGGCGCGGTGCCGCAGCGGCTCGGGGGCGCGGGGCGCCCACCCGTTGGGCGCCCACGTGTTCTCCCGCCCCTCCCACTCCACCTCGCCACGCCACGCCTGCGCCGTGCCCCGGCCGTGTCCTCCGCGCGCCTGCGCCGTGCTCGGCGGACCGGACCGGCAGCAAGCCGTCCGTCCGCCCGCCTGCCGCGCCCGGGCGGTGTCCGTGGCGTCCCCTCGTAGACAAGGCTCGATTCCCCCATGGCATCCACTCCCGTGGACTCCTCCCCGGCGGCCGCCACGCGCGCCCCGCACCGGGGCAACCCCTGGCTCGCCCTGATCGCGGTGTCGTTCGGTCTGCTGATGGTGCAGCTCGACGGCTCCGTCGTGGCCATCGCCAACCCGGCCATCGGCCGCGACCTCGGCGCCAGCACCTCGGAACTCCAGTGGGTGACCAACTCCTACCTGCTGGCCCTCGCCGCCTCGATGATCCTCGGCGGCAAACTCGGCGACCGCTTCGGCCGACGCCGCCACTACCTGGCCGGCATCGCCGGCTTCGTCGTCACCTCGGTGGCCATCGGCCTGTCCGACAGCATCGGGACGGTCATCCTCTTCCGTGCCCTGCAGGGCCTGTGCGGCGGCATCCTGATGCCCAACACCCTGGGCATCCTGCGCTCGGCCTTCGAACCCCGCCGGTTCCCCGTCGCGGTCGGCATCTGGGGCATGGTCTCCGCCGTCTCCACCTCCCTCGGCCCGATCGTCGGTGGCCTGCTCGTGGAGAACGTCGGCTGGCAGTGGGTCTTCCACCTCAACGCCCCCATCGGCGTCGTGGCGTTGCTCTTCTCGGCGCGGGTGCTGACCGAGTCGAAGAACTCCACCGGCGGGCACCGGTTCGACGTCGCGGGCGTGGTCCTGCTGGCCGCCGGTCTGCTCGCCCTCGTGTACGGCATCGTCAAGGGCGAGACCTGGGGCTGGGACTCCGCCGGCACCCTCGGCCTGCTCGCGGCGGGCCTGGCGGTCCTGGTGCTGTTCGGCTGGTACGAGACCCGTCAGGAACACCCGCTGCTGCCGATGCGCCTGTTCCGCGACCGCTCGCTGACCGTCGGCGCGGTGATGACGGTGCTGAACTTCTTCGTGATGCTCGGCGGCATCTTCTTCATCATGCTGTACCTGCAGAACGTCCGCGGCTACACGCCGGTGGAGGCCGGTGTCGCCACCCTGCCCATGTCGCTGGCCTCCCTGGTCGCCTCCCCGCTCGGGGCGCAGCTGAGCCGGCGGCCGGGTGCGCGGGTCGCGGTGCCGACCGGCCTGCTGCTGTCGGCCGTCGCGATGTTCTCCATGCTGACCTGGACCGTCGACTCGTCCTACGCCACCATGTGGGTCCCCTGCATCGCCATGGGGCTGGGTGTGGGGATCGTGCTGCCCGCCACCGCGGACACCATCATCGGCAACGCACCGGTGAGGGACGGCGGCGTCGCCTCGGGCCTGCAGTCCACCATGCTGCAGATCGGTGGCGCCCTGGGCACCTCGGTGCTCGTCTCCGTCATCGGCGGCAGGGTCGGCTCCTCGCTCTTCGGCGAACTCACCTCCGCCGGCGTGCCGCAGGCCGTCGCGCACGGCCTGCGGCACGCGGAGGACGCGGTCACCATGGGCATCGCGCCCGTCTCACCCGAGATGCCCGCAGGGCTGAGGGCCGCGGTCGTCGAAGGCGCGGGCCAGGCCTTCGTCAACGGCCTGCACGCCGCGGTGGTCGTCACCGGCGTCCTGTGCGTCCTCGGCGCGATCGCCGCCGCCGTCGGAATCCGACCCCGCGTGACGCGACATCAGGCCCCGCAGACCGAGGCCGAGACCGGGACTGCGGCGGATCAGCAAACGGGCGCGCCCGGACTCCCCGCACGGGAGCAGACCGTGACGACCGGCCCCGCGCCGAGCTGACCAGGCACGACGCCACGCCGACCGTGCGCCCCGGAGCGAATCTCCGGGGTGCACGGCCGTATCCGGGTCCGGCCGCCGCCGGTGGCCGGGGCGCGATCGCAAGAACCGTCCCGTCCGTTCCGCGCGTCGGTTCGGCCGAACGGGTGAGCGCGCGCCACAATGGATCCGGAACGACCATCCGGACATGACGCGGGGGACCGACGGTGATGAGCAGGCGCAGGCACGACGTCACCGACGAACAGTGGGAAGGCCTGGCCGAGGTCGTCCCGCTGCGGGGCAGGGACGCGTGGCCCTCCCAGGTGGACCACCGAGCCCTCCCGGTGGAGGCCGCCGAACCACGCCGCCGCTTCGTCGTGCTCCGGGTGAACGTGTTCGCCGACGCCCGTGAGGTCGCCGAGACCCTGATGGCCGGCGCCCCCGTCCTGCTGGACCTCTCCGGGGCCGAGAGCGACGTCGCCAAACGCGTCCTCGACTTCTCCACCGGCGTGGTGTTCGGCCTCGGCGCCTCCATGCACCGCGTCGACCGGAACGTCTTCCTGTGCACCCCGAACGGCGTCGAGGTCCAGGGCCTGATGGAAGGCCTCGGCGGCCCGCGGCCGTAGCCGCCCTTCCCGCTCCCAGCAGGGGTGATGCCACCGGCGGCGCTGACCGCATCCCCCGATCGTAGGAAGCCGGACCGGGCGGAACGGTTCGCCGCCGCGGCTCCCGCCTACGGTCCGGGCATGACCGTGTCCAGGCCGTCAGACGTCCCGTCCCCCTCCCCGGTCCCGCACGACGCGGAGGCGGCGCGGGTCCCCGCGCAGCGCGCCGTCGCCGGCCGGGCCCGGGTCACCGAACTGCGGCTGTCCGCGTTCGCCTCGCACCGGCGGCTGCGCGTCCCGCTGGACGCCCCGTTCACCCTGGTCGCCGGACCGAGCGGCAGCGGCAAGTCCGGTGTGCTGCGCGCCTACGAGGCGCTGGCCCGGCTGGCCGCCGGGGCGGAACTCAAGGAGGCGTTCCCCGACGCGCTCTCCTGCGTCCCGGACCGCGCCCGCCCCGACGAGCAGGGACGCCGCGGCTTCCGCATCGGCTGCACCGCGGACGGGCCCGAGGGACCGGTCCGGCTCGACGTCGCCGTGCAGGTCGAGCCCGAACTGCGCATCGTGGGCGAGCGGTTGAGCAGCGAAGGGCTGGTCCTGCTGGAGACCGCCCTGCGCGACCCGGGCCGCCGCGCCGTGCAGGCGGCCTGGCACACCGCCGGCGCCGCTCCGGTCACCCGCGCCCCGCTCCCCGACGACCGGCTCGGCACGGCCCTGCTGCCGCTGCGGGTCGCCGGGAAGACCGAGGGGCAGCGCCGGGTGCTCACGGCCGCCGAGCAGATGGTGGTCGCGCTGCGGTCGGTGTTCGTCTGCGACCCGCGCCCCGCGCGGATGCGTTCGGCCGTGCCGCTGGGCACCGGGCGGCTGCTGCGCGGCTGCGACAACCTCGCCGACGTCCTGTTCCGCACCCGGTCCGAGTGCGGGCGGCGGCACGCGCTGCTGGTCGCCGCGGTCCGCGCCGGCTGCGCGGGCCCGGTGGCCGACCTGTTCGCCGAGCGGACCACCGACGGCCGGGTACGCGCCCTGCTCGACCGCGGCGACGGCGCCCGCACCGACCTCGCCCGCCTCGGCGACGGCGAACTGCGGTACATCGCACTGGCGTTGGTGCTGCTCACCGGGCCGGGCGTGCTGGAGGTGGACACCGTCGACGTGCCGGAGGCATTCCAGACGCTCACCGTTCTCGCCGACGGCTTCGGGCAGGGGCTCGACGCCCGGCAGCGCCGCGAACTGCTGGCCCTGGCGGCCCGGATGTGCGAGCGCGGACACATCCGGCTGGTGGGCGCGGTCAACGACCTGTCCTGGGTGGAAGGCGAGGACGGCGGCGAGTCGGCACGGGTGGTAGACCTGGCCCCATGACTGGAGATCGTGAACTCGCCGCGCTGCAGCGGCGGCTGACCGAGTTCGCCGCCGCACGCCGCTGGGAGCCGTTCCACACCCCCAAGAACCTGGCGGCCGCGCTCAGCGTGGAGGCGTCCGAACTGCTGGAGATCTTCCAGTGGCTGACGCCCGAGCAGTCGGCGCGGGTGATGGAGGACCCGGAGAAGGCGCACCGGGTGGAGGACGAGGTCGCGGACGTGCTCGCCTACCTGCTGCAACTGTGCGCGGCGCTCGGCGTGGACCCGTTGTCGGCGCTGGATGCGAAGATCGGACGGAACGAGAAGAGGTTCCCCGTACCGGGGGCGTGAAGCCGCGTGCGGCGGGCGCGGGCCGGTGGCGGGGACCGGGGTCGCCGGCGCCGTCGCGGCGGCGCCTTCACTCTCCGGAGTTGTGGAGCGGGCCGTTCCCGCAGAGTTTTCCACAGATTTCCGGCATGGTCTGGCGTAACCGTGCCCGACCCTTCACTCTGGGTAGTGGAATCGATACGGCGTGCGCGGGGGCACGCGGAGCGAAACGGGGCGGCGTGGATGGACGCGGTGCGACTCATCGAGGCGGGCAGACGCGCGCTGGCGGTCAGCGAGGAACCCAAGGCCGTGGTGGCCGAGGTCTGGCAGGCGCATGCGCTGGCCCAGGCGGTCGGCAGCCGCCTGGCCGTCAACGGACCACCGGAGCTGCGCGGTGAGGCGATAGGCCTGGCCGAGCTGGCGGGGCGGGGCTGCGGGGTGCTCGGCCAGGCCCCCTTCGGCGCCGAACACCTGCGGGCGGCCCGGCTCAGCTCGCTCGGGGACCCCTCCGAGGTGCTGGAACAGCTCGGCGAGCTGCTGTCCGAGGCGGGCATAGCCATGATCGGCCTCGCCCCCGCGGCAGCCGACGACGACACGTACTGGCAGTGCATGGAGGCGATCGACGCCGCCGACGAGTCCCGCGACCGCGTCCTGCAGATGATCCGCCGCCTGTCCCCGGACGGCGCGTTCACGGGAAGCGGCGCAGGGGGAGGCGGACCCGGACCCGGGAGAGGTGGGCGCGGAGGAGGCGGATCCGGGGGAGGCGGGTCCGCACGCGGCGCGGGCCGAGGGGAGCCTGCCGCCCCGGGAAACGGTGAGGCCCAAGGCGGTGCGGCCCGCCCGGTTACCCTTCCGGGGTGACGCGACCATCCATGCCGGAGGAGCGAAGACCCGCCAACCAGGGGCCGCTGGCCGCCGCCCGCAACCGCGCCGCCCTGATCGCCGCCGCCCGCGAGGTCTACGCGGCCCAGGGTCTGGACGCCCCGCTCTCAGCGATCGCCCGCCGGGCCGGCGTCGGCCAGGGCAGCCTGTACCGCCACTTCCCCGACCGGGCCGCGGTGGCCTCCGCAGTCCTGGAGGAGAACGTCCGGCAGATCGAGCGGGCGGCCGCCGCCGAGGACGCCACGTTCGCCGGCGTGCTCGGCGTGCTGACCTGGCACCTGAGCGAGTCCGCCGCCTTCATCGACCTGCTGCGCGCCGACGGTGCCTCCACCTGCCGCACCGAGGGCCGCGCCTGCGCCCTCGCACTGGCGGGCCGGGTGGAGCGCGCCGTGGGGCGGAGCCTGCCGTCCGGCCCCCGGCCCGCGGCGGCGGAGGAGATCATGCTGGCCGTGGCCATGGTCTCCGGCGCCGTCACCGGCCTCACCCGCGAGGAGCGGGAGCGCCGGGCGCTGGCGGCCTGGCGGCTGCTCGGCCTCGAGGTGGGACCGGTGCGGCCCTTCGAGGGCTGAGCCTGCCGGAGCGCGCACCACTTCGCCCCGCGCTCCGGCGTTCCCCCTCGCACCGACCGGGACCCGCCCCGCGCGGCAAGGGCCGGCTCCCTCCGACGGGCCGGCTCCCGCCAACGGGCCGGCCCCGCCGACAGGTGTCAGCCGCCGTTGGACTGCCGGATGCCCTCGGCGAGCGCCTCGAAGGTGTAGACGTACCCCCCGGCGGGCCCGCTCACCGTCATGTAGGCCTTCCTGCCGCCGGGCGCGATCGCCACGTTGGTGGCCGACTCCAGCCCCCGCGCGTCGGCGGCGGGGATCTCGACGGTCGCCAGGCGCTCGCCGTCGCGGTCGTACACCGCCATCGCGGGGCGACCGTGCAGGGCCTGGTACAGGTTGCCGTCCGCGTCCACGGCGATCGAGTCGGTCTGCGCGACGCCGCCGTCGACCCGGACGGCGGTGTGCCGGGAGGCCACCCCTCCCTTGCCGTCCAGGAGGAAGTACGAGATCCGGTTCTCCGTCAGCTCGCTGACCCACAGGCCGCGGTACTTCTCGTCGAAGGAGATGCCGTTGGTCGCCGCCATCCCGTCGGCCAGGACGGTGGCCTCCTTCGTCGCGTGGTCGATCCGCACCACGCGGCCCTGCGCCTTGCCCTGCCGGTAACCGCGGGAGTCGCTGACGTACAGGTTGCCCTCCGGGTCGAAGGCCAGGTCGTCCGGGTTCATCGGCGCCCCGTCGACCTCGCCGGAGAAGAAGGTCCGCGGGTCGCCGCCGTCGGGGGCGAGGCTCACGATCCGGCCGGTGGCGAAGTCGGTGAGGTAGAGCCGCCCGTCGTGCGGGCCGAACTGTGCCGAGGTGTAGGCGCCGGTGCCGTCGGTGTGGAGCCCCTCGGAGGTCTTCCTCCGGACGTCGACGCGTATCACCTTCGGCTCGCCCTCGGGCGCGGTGACGTCCACGACGACCAGCCGGCCGGCCTCGTCGAAGGTGGGTCCCTCCAGCAGCGTCATCCCGGTCCGTTCGTGCACCTCGGTGAGCCGCATGAGCTTCTTGGCGGGCAGCGTGCGACCCGAGGCGGCGGCCGCCGTCCGGTCGCCGGGGGAGACGTACGACGAGGCGGGGGTCGTGCCGCACCCGGCGAGGGCGGCGAGCAGGCCGGCGGCGGCGAACCCGGCGAGGCACCGGATCGGGAAGCGTTGCATGAGGGCCTTCCTGTCCGGCACGGTCCCGGCCCGGGTCCGGACCGTGCCGGTCCGGTGCGGTCGCCGTGCCCTCACTGGGGGAACCGGACAGCGTTGTCCGGTAGGGGGTACGGTAGCGGACGTCCGACCTCCGGGTTCGGGGAAGCGCTTCCCCGCGCATCTCAAGTCGGCTCATTCGTAACGGACTTCACAGAATCGAGGGTGCCCGTATGACGACTCGTCAGGACCCGTCCCCGCAGGAGCTCGCCCGGCTGAGGGAGCGTTACCGGCAGGAGCGCGAGCGGCGGATCAGGCCCGACGGTGCGAGCCAGTACCGGGGCGCCGACGCGGCGTCCGGCCACTGGGCGGCCGACCCCTGGGCGGGCGGCCCGGCCGAGCGGGAGCCGGTGCGCGACACGGTGGACGTCGCCGTCGTGGGCGGCGGCTTCGGCGGCATCCTCGCCGGGGCCCGCCTGCGCGGGCAGGGCGTGGAGCGCGTGAGGATCGTCGACAAGGGCGGCGACTTCGGCGGCACCTGGTACTGGAACCGCTACCCGGGCGTCCACTGCGACATCGAGTCCCACGTGTACCTGCCGATGCTCGACGAGACCGGGTACGTGCCGGAGTGGAAGTACGCTCCGGGCGAGGAGATCCGGCGGCACGCCGTACGCATCGCGGAACGCTTCGGCCTCCACGACGAGGCCCTGTTCTCCACCGAGGTCACCTCCCTCACCTGGGACGAGGACGCCGAGGTGTGGATCGTGGCCACCGACCGGGGCGACGCGTTCCGGGCGACGTACGTGGTCACCGCCACCGGCACGCTCTCCGAGCCGAAGCTGCCCGCCCTGCCGGGCGTCGAGACCTTCGCGGGCCACACCTTCCACACCTCGCGCTGGGACTACGCCTACACCGGCGGCGGCCCCGACGGCGGCATGACAGGTTTGGCGGGCAAGCGGGTCGGCGTGGTCGGCACCGGCGCCACCGGCGTGCAGGTCGTCCCCATGCTGGCCGAGGACGCCGGCCACGTGTACGTCTTCCAGCGCACCCCCTCGACGGTGGACGTGCGCGGCAACCGCCGCACCGCCGCCGAGGACGTCGGCGCCGGCCGGGACGGGTGGGCGCGCGAGCGGCGGGAGAACTTCCTGCGGGTGGTCTCCGGCGAGCCCGTCGAGCAGGACCTCGTCGCGGACCGCTGGACGCAGTCGGCTGCCCTCCTGGAGAAGCTGCTGCCGAGCTTCCGCCGCCAGGGCGACCGGGGGGCGTTCGAAGCCGCCTACGAGGTGGCCGACGCGGCCAAGATGAACGAGATACGCGCCCGCGTCGAGCAGGCCGTCGCCGACCCGGACACCGCGGAGAAGCTCAAGCCCTGGTACCGGTACGCCTGCAAGCGCCCCACCTTCTCCGACCTGTACTACCCGGCGTTCAACCGCGACAACGTCACCCTGGTGGACACCGCGGACACCCACGGCATCGAGCGGGTCACCGCGAGCGGCGTGGTGGTCGGCGGCCAGGAGTACGCCCTGGACTGCCTGGTCTTCGCCACGGGCTTCTCCGTCGGCGTCTCCGGGATCCTCTCCGGCAGGCTCGCCGTCCAGGGCCGCGGCGGCGCCCAGCTGCTGCACCTCTGGGCGGCCCAGGGGCCGCGCACGCTGCACGGCTTCACCAGTCACGGCTTCCCCAACCTGCTCCAGATGGGCTCGCTGCAGAACGCCGCCGGCGTCAACTTCACCCATGTCCTCGACGAGCAGGCCGTGCACGCCGCCGCGCTGGTGGCGGCGGCCGAGGCGGAGGGCGCCCTGATCGAGCCGCCCCGGGAGGCCGAGGACGACTGGCTCGCCCTGCTGGCGAAGGAAGGGCCGGACCACGAGTGGTTCCACGCGGAGTGCACCCCCGGCTACTACAACCGTGAGGGGAAGGGCCGCCCGAACGGCCCGTCCGCCTACCCGCACGGGGCGGTGGCCTTCCACGAGTTGCTCCGCCGCTGGCGCGAGGAGTCCCTGGGACAGGTCCTCCGCCCCCGCACCTCCCCGTCGGCCCCCGGGACCCCCCTGACCCCTCAGGTACGGGTCAGGCGAACGTGGTGATGCAGAACGGATGGCCGGCCGGGTCGAGGAGGACCCGCCAGCGGTCCGGCTGCGGCTGCGAGCCGGGCTCGACGGCGCCCAGGGCGAGGAGGCGGGCCTGGGCGGCGTCGAGGTCGTCGACGCCGAGTTCGAGGTGCGCCTGCTTCTCCTGGACGGGGTCCGGCCAGGTGGGACGCCGGTAGTCGGCCAGGCGGTTGAAGCCGAGTCCGGGCGCCCCCTCCTCGCCCAGCAGGACGAAGTCCTCGCTCTCGTAGCCGACGGGAAGCCCGAGGGCCTGCCCGTAGAAGTGGGCCAGTTCGGCGGGGTCGGGGCAGTCGAAGGTGACGGCGGCGAAGCGGACGGCGGGTACGGAAGTCTCTGGGGTGCTCGTGTTCATGGCTGGGACGGTACGACGGGACCAGGACAGGTTCAGTCCTGGATGCGTTCTGCCGCGCGGCCTGGTGCGGGAGACTTCGCGATGTGATCAGCACTTCGGCCCGCCTGCTGCGTCTGGTGTCCCTGCTGTCCGCCAGACCGTCCTGGACCTGTGGCGAACTGGCCGAACGGATGGCGGTCACCGGACGCACCGTGCGCCGGGACGTCGCCAGGCTCCGGGAGCTCGGCTACGGGATCGAGTCCGACCCCGGTCCCTGGGGCGGGTACCGCCTGCGGCCCGGCAACCGGGTACCGCCCCTGGTGCTCGACGACGAGGAGGCGCTGGCGGTGGCCGTCGGGCTGCGGGAGGCGGCGTACAGCGGCGTCCTCGGCGGGGACCAGGCAGCGCTGTCGGCGCTGCTGAAGCTGCGGCAGGTCCTCCCACCGCGGGTCGCGGAGCGGCTCGGCGAGATGGACGCGGCCTTCGTCCACACGCCTCGGCCCGACGAGCCGCAGATCACCCCCGGCACACTGCGTGAACTGGCCAACGCCTGCCGCGGCGCCGAGCGGGCCGACCTGGCGTACCGGGACAGGAACGGCAGGACCACCCTGCGGGAGGTCGACCCGTACCGCCTCGTGCACACCGGGCGCCGCTGGTACTTCGTCGCCCGCGACGTGGCGCGGGACGAGTGGCGGACCTTCCGGGCCGACCGGGTGGTGCGGATACGGCCGATCAGCGGACGGGCGGTGGAACTCGCCGACCCGCCGGACCCCGCGCTGCTCGTCTCCCGGTCGATCGCGGCCGGCGCCTACCCCTGCACGGTGACCGTCCGTCTCCCGCTGCCCATGGACCGCGCGCTGCGGCTGGTCCCGCCCACGGTCGGCGCCCACCGCCCCGACGGCCCCGACGCCACCGTCGTCGACATCGGCGGTCCTGACGCGGACGGGCTCGCCGCCTACCTGCTCGGCCTGGCCTTCCTTGGCCGCCTGTCGCCCACCGACTTGGTGCGGGACTTGGATGCCGCACTGGCGGAGCTGGTTGGCGAGCTGGGTTCTTCAACGCCGTGGAGCGAGGAATGGGCAGCCGGCATTCCGCTCGCCGTCACCTTGACCGGCGGCAATCGCAACGACGTCACCCAGCTGATCCCTCTTCTCCAGGCCGTGCCGTCGGTGCGGGGCAAGCGCGGCCGGCCCCGGCGCCGCCCGGACGTGGTGCTGGGCGACCGCGGCTACGACCACGACAAGTACCGTCGCCTGGTCTGGGACCTCGGCGTGAAGCCGTTGATCGCCCGCCGCGGCACCGGGCACGGATCCGGCCTGGGCGCCCAACGCTGGGTCGGCGAGTTCCGAGATCGTCGTCACCGCTGTCTCCATTCCTCCGGTGTCCAAGCGCCGTGGTAGCCGGCCAAGCCTTACTGTGCGCGGCCGCCGGCCCGCTGCCGCACTGCACACGCTGGGCAGTCACCCTGAGGTGCGACTAACCAGCAGGGGGTGGCGCAGTGCCAGGGAGTGCAAGTTTTGCGCCGGTGAGGGCCGTCTGCGCAGGCGCGGGCCTGATAGCCGGGGCCGTCGTACACCGCCGGCGTCGACAGCCGGGTCATCGCGGACGTCCCGTCGGACGGCGCCCGCCGGATGAACTTCCGCGTGGTCTCCCCCTGGTGGCGGGTCTCCATCCAGAGGTGGCCGCCGTCCGCGACCATCCCGTCGGTCCATGCCCAGTCGTGGCCTTTGCGGGATTCGATGTGCAGGAACACGATCGGCCCTCGCGGGTCTTCGGCCATGAGGCACACCCGGTCCCTGGGCTGGCGAGCACCTCGGCCGCACGACCCGTGCCGGACCTCGGCTCCGGCCTCCGCAGCCGTGCCGGCCACGAGCACCACAGCCGCAGCAATGACGGTGCCGAGTTCCGCAATCGACGTGCGCATGCACGGCACAACTCGCTGAGCGATGCCGTCGCTACGCTCCTCGGTCGCCGATCACCCGAAAGCTTGCGCCACCGCTTGGCGGCAGGAACGGTCCGGCGTGCGTCTCTGGGCGCCGGACCGTTACCGCAGGCGGCGGCTGATGTGCTAAGCGGTGCCACCGGTGGAGTTCGGGATGCGATCAGGAGCGTGAACGCCGAAGCAGGAAAATCCCGATGGCGATCACCGGTGCCGTCAAAGCGAGGATCGCCACTCGATCAACCCCCATCATTCCTAAGACGAGAGCCAGTCCGGCCCCAGCGGCGACGACGGCTACAGCCGCGCCTTTCATTGCTCTACCATCCGGCGAGGCTCGGCGCGCGGCCCCCTTCACCAACCATTCCTTCGAACGATCCAAATGATCAGAGCCACCAAAACCGCACCTATGATCATAATAGGGATGGCCCATCCTTCTGGGATCCACCACCCCTTTCCCTCGGCGGCGAGTGTGAACATGCGTTCCTCCTCTCGTTGGCTGGGGCAGGCGGGTAAGTGCCCGCCTGCCCCAGGGAACGTCAGGACCAGGCGGAAACGGCCCGGTCCTCGGCGAATGAGCTGGCAGCTTCGCCGATGGCCATGCACGGAACTGCGGCGATGGCCGCGGCGGTCGGGCCAGCGCCCACTGCTGCCACTCCGATGCAGGCAGCCTCAACGGCTGTCCCTACAGCCAGCCCAAAGCCGATCCCAGCGGCCTTGCCCCATTGCCCATCGAGAGCCGCGTTCCACATGGCGCCCACGGAAGCGCCATCGTTGGAGAGGCCGACCGCACTCAACGCGCCGGTGAAAAGACCCATGCCGAGCAACCCGGTGGGGTCGATGCGGTTAACGGGGTCACCTTCGGCGTAGAGGTAGGGGTTCTTCTCCTGGCCGGAGGGGTCGGGGCTGTTGAAGCGGCCGATGTTAGGGTCGTAGTAGCGGGCCGCGTAGTGGTAGAGGCCGGTGGGGTCCTGGTAGCCGCCGGCGAAGCGGTAGGGCTGGGGGACCTGTTCGGTGGTGGCGGCGCGGGTGACGCCGCGGGGGCTGTAGCTGTAGCTGTTCACCTTGGCGCCGGTGTCGTCGGTGAGCGCGACGACGGATCCGAGTGCGTCGGTGAGGTAGTAGTAGCTCTTGCCCCCGGTCGTCATGGAGTTGAGGGTGCCCCCGGGCTCCCGGTTGAAGCCCATGTCCACGCCGCCGGTGGTCTTCGCCGACAGGCCCAGGGGGCCGTTGTGGAAGAAGGTGTCACCGAGACGGATGCGCTCGCTCTGGTCGGTCGAACCGTACTGCCCGGCGTAGGTCGTGCCGCCCACGGTGAGCGAGGTGAGCTGGGAGTAGTCGGACCACTTCTCGGCGGTGCGGGTCGCCTCGGGTGTGGAGGCGCCGGCGGTTTCGTTCCCAAGCTTGTCGTAGGACCAGTTGGTGCTGTCACCGTTCTTCGCGGTGATCTGCTGCGCGTCGTTGACACTGTAGGTGGTGCCGCGGGGGCAACCGGGGTCGACACCTTGGGAGGTCAGGTTGCCAGCCAGGTCGTAGCAGTACTGCCAGGAGGAGTTGAGGGTGGTGCCCTTCTCCTCCTTCGCGTAGTAGAAGCGGCCGGCGCCGTCGTAGCTGTAGCTGGTCTTCATGCCGGTGACGGCGTTGGTACTGGTGCGGATCTTGCTGCCGTCGCCACCCGCGTTGGCACCGGAGTAGGCGTAGGAGTAGGTGAGGTCGACCAACGTGCCCTTCGGTGAGGTCGCCTTGATGCGCTCCGGTCGGGAGGACTCGTCGAGCGTGACCTCCTGGACGGTGCCGCCGGGGTAGGTGGTCTTCTTGCGGACGTCGTTGTTGTTGTACTCGTAGGTGGTGACCTTGCCGGCCGGCGTCTTCAGCTGGGTGAGGTTGTTGACGGCGTCCCAGGTGTAGTCGGTCAGGCCGGCGGGGTCCTCGTAGGTGTCGACGTTGCCGGCTGGCGTGTAGGTGAGGCGGGTCTGGGACCCGTCCTGCAGGGTGCGCACGGTCTCCCGGTTCAGCGGGTCGAAGGCGTAACCGATCACACCAGTCTTGTCGGAGCGCTGCACGAGGTTGCCGTCGCTGTCGTAGTCATAGGTGACGGTGAGGTAGTTGGAGGAGTCGACCTTGACCACACGGTCGCGCTCGTCGTACTCGTACGTGACCGTCACCCCCCGGCCGTCGCGCACCATGAAGGGGCGGCCGAGGTCGTCGTAGGTGTAGGTGGTGACGCCGAGCGGTGCGGGCGGGGTGACCTTGCTCAGGTTGCCCTTGGCGTCGTAAGTGAAGGCGGTGGACACCGACTTCGTGGAGCTCATCTTCGTCGTGGCCTTGCAGCGCTGGCCCTCGAAGCCGCCGCAGGTGGGCGTGGCCGGATTGTAGTCGAACGTCTGCGTGCCACCGCCGGTGCCGGTCACCGCGACGGACTTGGTGTTGCCGGCGGTGTCGTAGGTGTAGTCGGTCTTCTCACCGTCCGGCGTGGTCGTCGTGCCGGGCAGGTCCGCGCCCGCCACCGTCTGGTAGCCGGCGGACGCTGTCGCACCGGTGGGGAGCTCTGCGGAGGTGGGGTTGTTGCGTGAGTCCCAGCCGTAGGTGGTGACGTTGCTGCCGACACCCCCGGTGCCCATCGCGTCGGTCGCCTCGGTGACGTTGTTGTTCGCGTCGTACTTCTTCGAGCGTTCATGACCGAGGGCGTCGGTCACCTTGGTGACCCGGCCGTCGCCGTCGTGCTCGTAGCGGGTGGAGTGCTTCTCGGGGTCGGTGACCGTCGTGGTGCCCGCGTCCGAACGCTGCGCCGCCGAGTAGCTGTAGGTGTAGGTCGGGCCGGTGTGCCCGGAGGCGTCCAGGGCGGTGGCCCGCAGCATCGAGGTCACGCGGTTCTGGTCGTCGTAGGTGAAAACCGTGACCCGCCCCTCCGGCGTGATGATCTTCGTGAGCCGGCGGGAGGAGTCGTACTGGAACTGGGTCGTCTTGGCCTCGGTGTCCGCCGTGCGCACCAGGTTGCCGGAGCTGTCGAGGTCGAAGACGGCGGTGCGGCCGGTGTTGTCCTTGGCCTGCCACTGGCTCGGGTAGGTCTTGACCAGGTCCACCCACCGGCCCGAGCGGGTCTCCGTGACCTTGAAGCCCTTGTGCTCCTCACCCTCGTCGTGCTGGTCGACGGTGATGGCGCCCTTATTGCGGTCGGTGACCTTGGTCAGCGTGCCGTTCGCGTCGTAGGTGTCCTTCGACCCGGACTTGCGGTCGGTCAGCGTGTAGGTGCCGTCGCTGTTCTTCTTCAGGTCCTTCGAGTAGCCCTTCGGCGTGGTGAAGGTCCCGTCGGAGTTCTTGCTGAACCGGACGGTGGCGCCGGTGGCGTCGTAGAAGATCGCCTCGGACGAGTAGAAGAGGTCGAGGTAGCGCTCGTACTCCTGCCACCACGGGTCGGAGACCTTGCCCCACGGAGCGTCGAAGGAGTTGTACGTGCGCGCCAGGCGCAACTTCTGCCCGACGCCCGCGATCTCGAAGTCGGTCGCGGCGAGCATCAGGTTCCCGGTGGACAGGTCGATGCGCGCGACCAGGGAGTCGGTGATTCTGAAGTCGGAGATCTGGTGCCAGGGAACCGCGCCCTGACCTTCCGGCACGTAGCTGAAAGGCGTGATGTCGGTGGAGGGCGAAGCCGTCCTCGAGACGTCGGCCTTCGTGCCGGCGCGGGCCCGTTCCTTCTGCGCCGCCTCCCAGGCTGCCTTGCCCTTGGAGGGCTTGGCCTCGGCCTGCGAGTCTACGGGCTTGTTGGAGCCGACCCTCACCGGCGGCATCTCCAGCCGGTCTGCCTTCTTCCCCCACGCCGACTTCGCTGCCGCGTCGGTCACAGGCGGAGCGGCGACGGCCGGCAGCCCCGCCACCCCCACCGTGAGCACGGTCAGCGCGGCGACCACGCCACGTCTCATGTTCTTCCGGGCACGCCGAAACGGCGTGCCGACGGCACGCGAATGCATGAACCATCCCCCACAGAAGTGACTCCGGCCGGCCCCAGCGGCCACCGGACGCCCCCAGAAGCTGTCACGAGTTCTGCACATGCCGCCGGTCTGTGCCCGCGAATTGATCGAACTCACGGACGAATTCAAGACGCCTCTGCTTCCCAAGGGAGCTCTAAGGAAGGAGGGCCTTCAGTACCGAAGATGGCGACATGTCCCGCACACTGAGTGGTGATGAAGTGACCGAATGTCGATGTCATGAAGTTCGCCTACTTCGCCCCTCACCTGGGCCAAAAAGCCGGACGCGAACACCCTCCAGGCCTCGATGGAGCGCAACCCCGAGGGCACCCGCACGATGATGCGCGAGCTGATCGAGTCCCCGTGCGCTTCAGTCGGCATAGAGGTGGCGCTTAAGAGGTCATCTCATTTGGCTGGTCAGTAGGCTGCGGGCCGTGGTGGGGATTGTTGAGCGGCTGGTGCCGGACGAGTTGTGGGAGCTGTTCCAGCGGGTGGTGCCGGAGGCTCCTTCGCGGCCTCAGGGGGGTGGCCGGCGTCGGCATGGCGACCGGGAGGTGCTGGCGGCGATCGTGTTCGTGGCCACGTCGGGCTGCACGTGGCAGCAGGTGCCGTCCGCGTCGTTCGGACCGTCAGGAGCGACGGCCCACCGGCGTTTCGCCGAGTGGACGAAGGCCAGGGTGTGGGCCAAGCTCTACCGCCTGGTCCTCGACGAACTCGGGGCCCGAGGCGAACTGGACTGGTCCCGCTGCGCGATCGACTCGGTGAACATGCGGGCCTTGAAAAGGGGGACCTGACAGGCCCGAATCCTGTGGACCGGGGTAAGTACGGCTCGAAGATTCACTTGATCACGGAGCGGACCGGTTTACCCATCTCTGTCGGGATCTCGGCGGCGAACCTGCACGACAGCCAGGCCCTGATCCCGCTGGTGAAGGGCATACCGCCGATCCGGTCCCGCCGCGGGACCCGGCGGCGCAAGCCGGGCAAGCTTCACGGCGACAAGGGTTGCGACTACTCTCACCTGCGGCGATGGTTACGCCAGCGTGGTATCACCCACCGCATCGCCCGCAAGGGTGTCGAGTCCTCGCAGCGGCTGGGCTGTCATCGCTGGACCGTCGAACGCACCATGGCCTGGCCTGCCGGCTGCCGACGCCTCCACCGACGCTACGAACGCAAAGCCGACCACTTCCTCGCCTTCACCAGCATCGCCTGCACCCTCATCTGCTACCGAAGGCTCAAGACGACTCCATGGGGTGTGAAAGCTGCGTCATGATGGCCCGCGTGAGTGAAGAGACTGCGCTTGAGGCCGTATCGCGCCTGTACCAAGAGTTCATGGAATGGCCGTTTCCTCCCAGACTGGCTGGAGCGGACCGGGCGGGCTTCGACCTGGTGATGCTGGACTCGGACACCGCAGGCTGCGTTTTCATATGGATCAAGAACGGCGGCGAGCTCGAAGCGCGGGGTCGAAGCATTCTGCTGCGCTGCCTCGCCCGCCTAGACCGGGTCATACCTGTACTCGGCGAAGCTGACGCCCCTGAGTACTGGCACCACCTGCACGAGATGGCTCAACTTGTCGCGGGTTCCCCACACGTAGCCGCCAAATGAGATGACTTCTTAAGCCGGGCCCGGCGGAGCCCCAGCCCCGGCGGGACCCCGGCGACGGCACAGGACCCGCCCCGGCGAAGCCCCCGCGACAGCGAAGGGCCGCCGCTCCGGCTGGGAGCGGCGGCCCTTCGTGGGGGACGGCGGTCGAGGGGTCAGCGCCCGGCGAGGACCGGGGGCTCCTCGGTGGGGCGGGAGCCCAGGACGGAGTGCTTGCGCCCGTACCCGAGGTACAGCGCGAGCCCCGCAGCCAGGAAGACGGCGAACTGCACCCACGTCTCCCAGCCCGTCTCGAACATCAGGTACAGGCAGAACAGCACGCCCAGCACCGGCAGGACCGGACCCAGCGGCACCCGGAACGGCCGCTCCAGCTCCGGCTCGCGGCGGCGCAGCGTGATCACCGCGATGTTCACGGCGGCCATCGCGGCCAGCGTGCCGATGGTGGACAGGTCGATCAGGCCGCCCAGCGGCACGAACGCGGCGACCAGGCTGAAGACCACGCCGATGATCACCGTGCCGGTGACCGGCGTCGAGGTCCTGGGGGAGACCTTCTCGAAGACCCGCGGCATCAGGCCGTCGCGCGACATCGACATCAGGATGCGGCTCTGCCCGTAGGTCACCGCCAGCGTGACCGAGGCGATCGCGACGACCGCGCCGAAGGCGATGACCGCGCCGCCGATGTCCGAGCCGGTGACGGTGTCGACCACGTGGGACAGCGCCGCCGGACGGCTGCCCGCCTCCTCGGAGCCGATGGCGCCGATCGCCGCCAGGGCGACCGCGCAGTACAGGACGGTCACCAGGCCGATGCAGACCAGGATCGCGATCGGCACGTCACGGCGCGGGTTGCGCGACTCCTCGCCGGCCGTGGTGATGGCGTCGAAGCCGATGTAGGAGAAGAAGGCCGCCGAGGTGGCCGCGCCGATGCCCGCCACGCCCTCGGGGGCGAAGGGGCTGAGGTGCCCGTCCTGGAAGGCGGTGAAGCCGACCACGCAGAACACGACCAGGATGACGAGCTTGACGACCGCCATCACCGCCGTGGCCCGGGCGCTCTCCCGGACGCCCCGCACCAGCAGCATCGTGGCCAGGCCGATCAGCACCACGGCGGGCAGGTTGACCAGACCGCCCTCGGTGGGGCCGTGCGAGAGGGCGGCGGGGAGCTGGAGGCCCAGCAGACTGTCGAACAGCTCGTTGACGTACTCGCTCCAGCCGACCGCGACCGCGGAGATGGAGATGCCGTACTCCAGGAGCAGGCACCAGCCGACCAGGAAGGCCCAGGTCTCGCCGAGACCGGCGTAGGCGAAGGAGTACGAGGAGCCGGCCACCGGGATGGCGCCGCCGAGCTCGGCGAAGGAGAAGGCGGTGAAGACGCAGGTGATCGCGGCGAGGACGTAGGAGACGACGACCGCGGGACCGGCCTCGGCGATCGAGTCGGACAGCCCGACGAAGATGCCGGTGCCGACCACGGCGCCTATGCCGAAGCAGATGAGGTGGAAGAGGCTCATCGTCCGCTTCAGACCGTGACCCTCGAGGTCATGGCCGGACTCGGCGATCAGGAGGCGCGACGACTTGACGCGTGGAGCGGGCATACGGGTGGTGCTCGTTTCTCGGTGGTGCGGTACGCGACGGGGTGGGTCGCTGGTCGGACGGCACGGAAGGGATGGTTCCACGCCGCCCGGCGACACGCCCCGCGGCACGACGGCCACGGGGCGTATCAGCAGGTCAGTCAGGTGGTGTGGGGCATGCCGAGCATGCGGGGGACGAGATGACGTCGTCCCGGGCGCCGTGTCACCGGCCGAGCGTCGTGACCGGCCGGGGGCGTGTCACCGGCCGAGTGCGGCGACCATCACGGCCTTGATGGTGTGCAGGCGGTTCTCGGCCTCGTCGAAGACCACGGAGTGCTCCGACTCGAAGACCTCGTCGGTGACCTCCAGCGAGTCCAGGCCGTACTCGGCGTGGATCTGCCGGCCGACCTCGGTGCCGAGGTCGTGGAAGGCGGGCAGGCAGTGCAGGAACCGGACGTCCGGGTTGCCGGTGGCGCGCAGCACGTCCATGGTCACGGCGTACGGCGACAGGGCCGCGATCCGCTCGCCCCACACGTCCTTGGGCTCGCCCATGGAGACCCAGACGTCGGTGGCCACGAAGTCCGCGCCGGAGACGCCCTCGGCGACCTCCTCGGTCAGCGTGACGCGGGCGCCGCTGATCTCGGCCAGCTTGTGGGCGCGGGCGACGATCTCCTCGTCGGGCCAGTAGGAGCGCGGCGCGACGATCCGCACGTCCATGCCGAGCAGGGCACCGGTGACCAGGTAGGAGTTGCCCATGTTGAAGCGGGCGTCGCCCAGGTAGGCGAAGGCGATCTCCTCCAGCGGCTTCGCGCAGTGCTCGGTCATGGTGAGCACGTCGGCGAGCATCTGGGTGGGGTGCCAGTCGTCGGTGAGGCCGTTGAAGACCGGCACGCCGGCGTGCGCGGCGAGCTCCTCCACCTTGGCCTGGCTGTCGCCGCGGTACTCGATGCCGTCGTACATCCGGCCCAGCACCCGGGCGGTGTCCTTCACCGACTCCTTGTGCCCGATCTGCGAGGCGGACGGGTCCAGGAAGGTGGTGGAGGCGCCCTGGTCGGCGGCGGCGACCTCGAACGCGCAGCGGGTGCGCGTCGAGGTCTTCTCGAAGATCAGCGCGATGTTGCGGCCGCGCAGGTAGGGGGTCTCGTTCCCGGCCTTCTTGGCCGCCTTCAGCTCGGCGGCCAGCTCGACCAGGCCGCGGAACTCCTCACGGGTGAAGTCCAGCTCCTTGAGGAAGCTGCGACCGGCGAGGGCGGAGGGGAGGGAAGGCATCACGAGCTCCTGGACTGCTGCGGGGACTCTGGAATTCTATACGACACCAAGAATGATTATTCACGGCGTCGAGGAAAGCGAGACCCTACACCGGATCGCGTTCCACCGGACAGCTCATGCAGCGCGGGCCGCCCCGCCCGCGGCCCAGCTCGTTGCCCCGGATCTCGATCACCTCCACGCCCTGCTTGCGCAGGTGCGTGTTGGTCGTGGTGTTCCGCTCGTAGGCGACCACCACGCCCGGCTCCACCGCCAGCACGTTGCACCCGTCGTCCCACTGCTCCCGCTCGGCGGCGTGGACGTCCTGGGTGGCGGTGAGCACCCGGATCTCGGGCAGGTCCAGCGCCGCGGCGATCGCGCGGTGCATGTGCTCCGGCGGATGGTCGGCGACCTCGAGCCGGCCCGCGCCGCCCGGAGTGATCGTGTAGGAGCGCAGCATGCCCAGGCCCGCGTACTGGGTGAAGGTGTCCCGGTCCACCATGGTCATCACCGTGTCCAGGTGCATCGTCGCCCGCCGCTTGGGCATGTCCAGCGCCACCACGGTGCGGGCCGAACCGGTCGTGAAGAGCTTGCGCGCGATCATCTCCACGGCCTGCGGGGTGGTCCGCTCGCTCATCCCGATCAGCACCGCCCCGTTGCCGATCACCAGCACGTCGCCGCCCTCGATGGTCGAGGGGTAGTCCGCGTGGCCCTGCGACCAGATGTGGAAGTCCTCACGGCGGAACAGCGGGTGGTGCCGGTAGAGCGCCTCGAAGTGCACGGTCTCCCGGCGGCGCGCCTGCCAGCGCATCGCGTTGATCGAGACGCCGTCGTAGATCCAGGCGGAGGTGTCGCGGGTGAAGAGGTGGTTGGGCAGCGGGTTCAGCAGGAAGTCGTCCAGTTCCATCACGTGGAACCGGATGGAGACCGGCTCCGGATGCTCGTCCAGGTACTCCCGCTTGGTCATGCCGCCGACCAGCGCCTCGGCCAGCCGCTCGGACGACAGCGCCTCGAAGACCGATCTCAGGTGGTCGGTGGCCAGCGGGCCGAACTCCCGGTCGTCGAAGACCTGGTCGAGGACCAGGGTGCGGGCCTCGGGGACGGACAGGGTCTCGGCCAGCAGGTCGCCGAAGAGGTGCACGGCCACGCCGCGCTCGCGCAGCACGGAGGCGAAGGCGTCGTGCTCGGCCTGGGCGCGGCGCACCCAGAGGACGTCGTCGAACAGCAGGTCGTCCTTGTTGCTGGGGGTGAGCCTCTTCAGCTCCAGGCCGGGGCGGTGCAGAACGACCCGGCGCAGGCGGCCGGCCTCTGAGTCGACGTGAAATCCCATGCCACTGATCCTGACCCCGACCAGGCCCTTTCATCCCTGCCGGACGGTCCCTTCCCCCGGCTTGCGGGTACCCGCGTGCGGGGGAGAGTGCTTCGAGCCATGGACGGTGCTTTACGCCAGACAAGATCCGTGCGAGGTTGCGGCATTACGACATGGCATGAACCCGCCGTGCCCGGGCGGGACGCGATCCAGTGGGGGGCCACGATGATCCAGGATGTGCTGGGACTGACGGAGAACGAGTCGGACGCCTACCGCGAACTGCTGCGCCGCCCCTCCTGCTCGGCCGCGGAGCTCGCCGGCGTGCTGCGCGTGCCGGAGGGCGAGGCCGCGCGGCTGATGGGCAGCCTGGAGGCGCTGGGCCTGGCCGCCCGCAACGGGCAGGCGCCCGGCCGGCTGAGCGCCTCCCCGCCCCGGCTCGCCCTCGGCTCGATGCTGGTGCGCCAGCAGAACGCGCTCCGGCTGGCCGAGCTCGAGCTCGGCTCCCTGGAGGAGCTGTACCGGGCCACCATGGCCGAGCGGTCCTCCTCCGACGTCCTGGACGTGGTCCGCGGCACGGAGGCCACCCGGCAGCGGCTGGAACAGCTCCAGACCGGCGCGCGCAGCGAGATCCTCTGCCTGGTGCAGGCTCCCGCGCGCTTCGTCTCCACCACCGAGAACACCGCCACCGAGGCCGCCGCGGCCGCCCGCGGCGTCGCCTACCGGGTGGTCCTCGAGCGCCGCATGCTGGAGGAGGACGACGGCATCGTCGAGGAACTGGAACGCGCCGTGGACGCCGGTGAGGAGGTGCGGGTCACCGACTCGGTCCCGGTCAAGCTGATGATCGCCGACCGGGAACTCGCCATGGTGCCGATGGGCGGCCGGGGTCACGCCGCGGACGGCGCCCTCCTGGTGCGGCCCAGCGGTCTGCTGGACGCCCTGATGGGCCTGTTCGAACTGGTCTGGCACCGCAGCTCGCGCCTCACCGTTCCCCGGGCCGGGACGGCCGTGCAGTCCTCGCAGAGCGCCCTGGACGAGACGGACGCCCGCATCATGAGCCTGCTGGTGGCCGGGCTCACCGACCAGGCGGTCGCCGTCCGTCTCGGCCTGTCCCTGCGCACCGTGCAGCGTCGGGTGGGCCAGCTGATGAAGCTCACCGGCGCCCAGACCCGGCTCCAGCTGGGCCTCCAGGCCGCGCGCCTCGGCTGGGCCTGAGCGGCGCGGCGAGGAACGGCCGCCTGGGCCGGGACGGGGACGGCGACCCAGGTCAGGGCCGCCCCCCGTGACACTCCGTCATTTTCGGCCCTTTAAAATGATCAACGTGTCCGACCAACGCGCTCCCCGTTCCCTCATCGTCACGCTCTACGGCGCGTACGGCCGCCACCTGCCCGGACCGCTGCCCGTCGCGGAGCTGATCCGGCTCCTCGCGGCGGTCGGCGTCGACGCCCCCTCGGTGCGGTCCGCGGTCTCCCGGCTCAAGCGGCGCGGCATGCTCGTCCCCGCCCGCACCGCCACGGGCGCCGCCGGGTACGAACTGTCGCCCGGCGCGCGGCAGCTGCTGGAGGACACCGGGCGCAGGGTGCACGCCGCCCCGTCCGACGAGGAGGACTGGCTGCTGGCCGTCTTCTCCGTCCCCGAGACCGAGCGGCAGCAGCGCCACGTGCTGCGCACCCGACTGGCCCGCCTGGGCTTCGGCGCCGCCGCCCCCGGTGTGTGGATAGCCCCCGCCCGCGTCCACGAGGAGACCCGGCACTCCCTCAGCCGCCTGGGCCTCGAGAGCTACGTGGACCTCTTCCGCGGTGACCACCTCGGCTACACGCCCACCGAGCAGGCGGTGGCCCGCTGGTGGGACCTGGACGCCATCGCCGTCCGCTACCAGGACTTCCTGGCCCGCCACACCGGCATGCTGCGGGCCTGGGAACAGCGGGAGGACACCCCGGCGGAGGAGGCCTACCGGGACTACCTCCTCGCCCTCGACGCCTGGCGTGAACTCCCCTACGCCGACCCGGGCCTCCCGCCCCGCCTCCTCCCGCCCGACTGGCCCGGCCCCCGCGCCACCGCCCTGTTCCACGCCCTCCGCGACCGCCTGCGCGAGGGTGCGTCCCGGTTCGTCACGCCGACGGACTGAACCCTCGGCCGTCCCCGGGCCGCCTGGTGTCGACATGGCGACATCGTGAGGTGCGGGCCCTCGGGTGACGGGGCGCGGCAGCCGAACGGCTACACGCACTCCTGGTACACCCGGACCGCGGTCGGCGTGCGGGCACACACCACGGCCCAGGCCGGCCGCTCGGTCACTTCCCGCGCCCACGCGTCGAGATCCTGGCCGCCGTCGTGGAAGAACCACGAGGTGAGGCTTCCCAGCGCCTCCAGCGCGGGCTCCGGGCCGAAGCGGACCTCGCAGTGCAGCTGGACGTATCCGGCGTGGTCGCCCTCGGCGTCGAGGATCTCGAACTGACGCACAAGGTCCACCGTGAACGCCGGGGGACCCTCGAAGTCGTACGTCCCGTACTGGAACAGCAGCCCGTCGCCGTCCGGGGCGTCGGAGACGTCGAACAGCTGCCGGCCGAAACGCAGGAAGGCCTCCCAGGCGGCCTCCAGGTCCAGGCGCGCGCTCGCCCGCCGTTCCGCCCGGACCTCCGCCTCCAGCAGGCCCATGGCCTCGTCGACCGACGGCCTCGGCGTCATGCCCACCTCCCTGAACGACCGGCGGCCCGAGGGTACTCGCACCGCCGCGTACGAGACGGCCGGGCCGGGAAGGGGGCGCCCCTTCCCGGCCCGGCCACGTCGCGCCGACGTCCGCACGCGGGACTACAGCCGCGGGTCCACCGGCTCGGACTCCAGGGACAGGACCGCGAACACCGCCTCGTGGACGCGCCACAGCGGTTCGCCCTCGGCCAGGCGGTCCAGCGCCTCCAGGCCCAGCGCGTACTCCCGCAGTGCCAGCGACCGCTTGTGGCCGAGGTGCCGCTGCCGCAGCCGCTCCAGGTGGTCCGGCCGGGTGTACTCCGGGCCGTAGATGATCCGCAGGTACTCCCGACCCCGGCACTTGACGCCGGGCTGCACCAGGCGGCCCTCCGCGTCCCGCACCACCGCGCCGAGCGGCTTGACGACCATGCCCTCGCCGCCCTGCCC
Organism: Streptomyces sp. NPDC056600; assembly: GCF_042792855.1. Lineage (NCBI taxonomy): Bacteria > Bacillati > Actinomycetota > Actinomycetes > Kitasatosporales > Streptomycetaceae > Streptomyces > Streptomyces sp. NPDC056600. The sequence goes on along the minus strand of NZ_JBHTVQ010000015.1, from coordinate 65,940 downwards.
GGTCAGCTCCAGCCACCACTCGACGCCCGCGGCCACCGAGGCCGGGTCGCCGGTGTCGACCAGCAGCCGGCCGGTGCTCCGCAGCAGCCCGCTGCCGTCGGCCTCCACCAGCCGGTCCAGCCACGCCAACTGCGCGTCGTGGGGCACGCCCGCCAGGTTCCGGCCCTGCCCGGCGAGCAGCTGGAACGGAGCGAACCGCACCCCGTCCAGGCCCTCGGTGCTCCAGCAGTAACGCCGGTACGCCTCCGTGAACTTCCCCGCGTCGACGGCCCGTTCGCGCTGCCGGGCGAGCAGTCCGGCCACGTCCACGCCCCGCGACCCGGCGGCCTCCAGCGCGGACAGCGCGCCCGGGAAGACCGCCCCGGAGGCCGCGCCGACCGCCGCGTACTGGTGGCGCAGCAGCCCGCCCGCCTTCAGCGACCAGGGCAGCAGCTCACCGTCCAGCAGCAGCCAGTCGGTGTCCAGTTCCTCCCACAGGCCCACGCCGTCGATCGCCGACCGCAGCCGGCCGAGGACCTCCTCGGTGACGTGCTCGTCGTCGAAGAACGGCCGCCCGGTGCGGGTGTACAGCGACCCCGTCGGACCGTCCACGCCGAACCGCTCCCGCGCCACGGCCGCGTCCCGGCAGACCAGGGCCACCGCCCGCGAGCCCATGTGCTTCTCCTCGCACACGACCCGCTCCACCCCGGCCGCCGCGTACTGCGCGAACGCCTCCGCGGGGTGCTCCAGGTAGCCCTCCACCGTGGAGGTGGCCGTCGGCGCCATGGTCGGCGGCAGGTAGGGCAGCAGCCGCGGGTCCACCGCGAACCGGCTGACCACCTCCAGCGCCGCCGCCGCGTTCTCCTCGCGCACCGAGATCCGCCCGGCGTGCCGGGTCTCCACGATCCGCTTGCCGTGCACGTCGTTCAGGTCCAGCGGTCGGCCCTGGTGACCGCCCGGAGCCTCGCCGACCAGCGGCTTCACCGGCTCGTACCAGACCCGCTCGGCCGGCACCTCGACCAGTTCGCGCTCCGGGTAGCGCAGCGCGGTCAGCTTGCCGCCGAAGACGACACCGGTGTCCAGGCAGATCGTGTTGTTGAGCCACGTGGCTGTCGGCACCGGGGTGTGGCCGTAGACCACCGCGGCCCGGCCGCGGTAGTCCTCCGCCCACGGGTAGCGCACCGGCAGCCCGAACTCGTCGGTCTCCCCGGTGGTGTCGCCGTACAGGGCGTGCGAACGCACCCGGCCCGAGGTGCGGCCGTGGTACTTCTCCGGCAGACCCGCGTGGCAGACCACCAGCCGGCCCTCGTCCAGCACGTAGTGGCTGACCAGGCCGTCGATGAACTTCCGGACCCGCTCCTTGAACTCCTCGCTCTCGCCGTCCATCTGGGCGATCGTCTCGGCCAGGCCGTGGGTGTGCTGGACCTGGCGGCCCCGCAGGTGGCGGCCGAACTTGTTCTCGTGGTTGCCCGGCACGCACAGCGCGCTGCCGGACTCCACCATCGACATCACCCGCCGCAGCACGCCCGGCGAGTCGGGTCCGCGGTCCACCAGGTCGCCGACGAACACGGCGGTGCGGCCCTCCGGGTGCACCCCGTCGACGTATCCCAACTTGCCGAGCAGCGCCTCCAGTTCGGAGGAGCAGCCGTGGATGTCGCCGACGATGTCGAACGGACCGGTCAGGTGCGTCAGGTCGTTGAACCGCTTCTCGGTGACGACGGTGGCGCCCTCCACCTCAGCCACCCCGCGCAGCACGTGCACCTTGCGGAAGCCCTCGCGCTCCAGGTGGCGCAGCGAACGCTTGAGTTCACGGATGTGCCGCTGGACGACCCGGCGCGGCATGTCCGCCCGGTCCGCCCGGGCGGCGTTGCGCTCCGCGCACACCGCCTCCGGCACGTCCAGCACGATCGCGATGGGCAGCACGTCGTGCTCCCGCGCCAGCTGGATCAGCTGCCGCCGCGCCTCCGGCTGCACGTTGGTGGCGTCCACCACGGTCCGCCGGCCGGCCGCGAGGCGCTTGCCGGCGATGTAGTGGAGCACGTCGAACGCGTCCCGGGTGGCGCTCTGGTCGTTCTCGTCGTCGGACACCAGCCCGCGGCAGAAGTCCGAGGAGATCACCTCGGTCGGCCTGAACAGCCGCCGGGCGAAAGTGGACTTGCCGGAGCCGGAGGCGCCGACCAGCACCACCAGGGACAGGTCGGTGACGGGCAGCACGCGCCCGGCGGGCCGGGCCTCCTCGATGACAGGTGCGTCGCTCACGCCGCGGCCTCCTTACGGTTCTCGTCGTTGCTCTCGTCGGTACGGGCGTCGGTACGGGCGGGCGCAGGGGCGGTGGCGGAGCCCGCGTGCCTCTCGCCGCCGGTGTCCGCGCACAGGGTGAACAGGGCCAGCTGGGTCGGCGGCCCCACCTCGGGGTCGTCCGGTCCGACGGGCCGGTACTCGACGTCGTAGCCGTAGCGCGCCGCCACCGAGTCCGCCCAGGCGCGGAACTCCTCCCGCGTCCACTCGAACCGGTGGTCGCCGTGCCGGGAGTGACCGGCGGGCAGCGACTCCCAGCGCACGTTGTACTCGACGTTCGGCGTGGTGACGACCACGGTGCGCGGCCGTGCCGAGCCGAACACCGAGTACTCCAGTGCCGGCAGCCGCGGCAGGTCCAGGTGCTCGATCACCTCGCTGAGCACCGCCGCGTCGTACCCCTTGAGCCGGTTGTCGGTGTACACCAGCGAGCCCTGGAGCAGCCGCACCCGCGACGCCTGCCGCTCACCCATCCGCTCCAGCCGCAGCCGGCGCGAGGCGATGGTCAGCGCGCGCATCGACACGTCCACCCCGACGACCTCGCGGTAGCGGGTGTCCTGCAGCAGCGCCTGCACCAACTGCCCCTGACCGCACCCGAGATCGAGCACCCGGGCGGCGCGCCGGTCGCGCAGCGCCTCCAGGATCGCCTCCCGCCGCCGCACCGCCAGCGGCACCGGGCGCTCCTCGGTGTCGGTGTCCGGGTCGACCGCGTTGTCGATCTCCTCGACCGCGGTGTCGTCGGCCGCCGCCAGCCGGGCCAGCTCCTCGCGCTCGTTATCCAGCCGGTCCATCGCCTTCTGCGCCAGCGACCAGCGCCGCGACAGGTACCGGTTGGCGATCAGCTTGTGCTCGGGGTGCCCGGCCAGCCAGCTCTCACCCGCCCGCAGCAGCTTGTCGACCTCGTCGGCGGAGACGTAGTAGTGCTTGGCGTCGTCCAGCACCGGCAGCAGCACGTACAGGTGGCGAAGCGCCTGCGCCACGGTCAGGGCCTCGGACTCCAGGGTGAGCGCCACGTACCGGGAGTCGCCCCACTCGGGGAACGCGGTGTCCAGCGGCACCGGCCGCACGTCCACCGTCCAGCCCAGCGGCTCGAACAGCTTGGTCACCAGCTCCGGGCCGCCGCGGGCCGGCAGGGACGGGATCTCCACCCGTAGCGGCAGCGGCCGCGAGGGCAGCTCGGGGCGGGCGTTGCACTGCCCCTTCATCGCCGTCGAGAACACGGCGCTCAGCGCGACCGCCACCAGCGACGAGGCCGCGTACGGGCGGTCGTTGACGTACTGCGCGAGCGCCGAGTCCGGCGCTCCGCCGCGCCCCTTGCCCCGCCCGCGGCGCACCAGCGCCACCGGGTCGACCTCCAGCAGCAGCGCCGCCGTGCAGCGCTCCTCGGTGGCCTCCGGGTAGAACACGAACGCCGTGCCGTAGGAGGTGGAGAAGGGCTGCGCCTTGTCGGGGTGCTTGTGCAACAGGAACCCGAGATCGGTGGCGGGGTTCTCCGGCGTACCGGTCGTGGTGATGGTCAGGAACATCCGGACACCTCTCCTCATTCTCCTGGAGCCGCTCGCGGCGCGGCCTGGGGGACGGACATGCGAAGCCCCCGGGACACCTGTCCCGGGGGCTTCGCAGGACGACGCCGCTCACGATCGCACAACGGGCCCGACCTGCGCCCTTGTTTATCGCGGCGACGGTCCGCGCCGACGCGGCGTCCGCCGAGGCGACGGCGTCGACCGACGTGTCGGCGGCGTGGTCAGCCGAGGCGGCTCTGCACCTCGGAGGAGATCAGCTCCAGGTGGTCCAGGTCGTCCAGGTCGAGGATCTGCAGGTAGATCCGCTGCGACCCGGCCTCCTGCGCATACCGGCCGATCTTCTCGACGACCTCGGCGGGGGAGCCCGCGAGACCGTTCTCCTTCAGCTCGTCCACCTCACGCCCGATCTTCTCCGCCCGGCGGGCCACCTCGGCGTCGTCGCGGCCCACGCACGCCACCAGCGCGTTGGAGTACACGAGGTCGTCCGCGGACCGCCCGGCCTCCACGGCCGCGGCGCGCACCCGCTGGAACTGCGCCTTGGTGTCCTCGACCGAGGAGAACGGCATGTTGAACTCGTCCGCGTACCGCGCGGCCAGCCGCGGCGTCCGCTTGGCGCCCTGACCGCCGATGAGCACCGGCACCTTGCTCTGCGCGGGCTTCGGCAGGGCGGGGGAGTCGGTCAGGTCGTAGTAGGTCCCGTGGTGGCTGAAGGTCTTGCCGACCTCGGTGGCCCACATCCCGGTGACGATCTCGAGCTGCTCCTCCAGGCGGGCGAGCTTCTCCTTCGGGAAGGGGATGCCGTACGCCTTGTGCTCCTCCTCGTACCAGCCCGCGCCGAGGCCCAGCTCGACGCGCCCGCCGGACATCTGGTCGACCTGCGCGACCTGGATGGCGAGCACGCCGGGCAGACGGAAGGTACCGGCCGTCATCAGCGTGCCGAGCCGGATCCGCTTGGTCTCCCGGGCCAGGCCCGCGAGCGTGATCCACGCGTCGGTCGGCCCGGGCAGGCCGCTGACGTCGCCCATGTGGAGGTAGTGGTCGGAACGGAAGAACGCGTCGAAGCCGAGGTCCTCGGTGGCCTTCGCGACCGTGAGCAGGGTGTCGTACGTAGCCCCCTGCTGGGGCTCGGTGAAGATTCGCAGGTCCATGCCCCCATCCTGCACCGAAACCCAGGCCCGGAGCACGCCCGCCCCTCCGGCGGCCACTTTCCCCTTCCCCTCCCGTTCCCCTCGGGTGTCTCTCCGGTCCCACGTTCGCCGTGATCATCGCCAGAGTGAAAAAGCGTCAACCTGGCGACCGTTCGATGTCCCATGCAGTTACCGCCACCTGCGGAGTTCGTTGTCCGGTGCGGAGCCGGGCCGACCCGGCTTCCGCGCCGGGGACCATCCGCCGGGGCGTCCGTCCGTGTGCGCCCCTCGGGGCTGGGAGACATCGATGTCGGAAGAGACCGTGCCGCCGCCGCAGTTCGTTCCGGGCGGGTCGGGGATGCAGGGCGTGCCGCAACAGCCGGCGGGCCTGCTCCAGCAGATGGAGGAGCTGATGGCGGCCCTCAACGCCGACCTCTCGGACCTGGGGGCGGCGCTGGGTACCATCCCGGAGAGCCCCGACCCGGCGGCCTGACCGCCGTCGCCCCGGCCGACGCGCTCCGACCGGCCCGCTCCGACCGGCGAACCCTGGCCCGGGTGCGCCGGTCATGGCATGTGAGCCGCGTCGGCCGCGCGGAGCGGCCCGGAACCGGAAGCCCACTGCCCGCGTCCTGGTCCCGTGTCGGGCAAGGCCCTGGAGTGGGCCTGGGGACGGGCGGTGCGGAGTGCGGCGGCAACTGGTGGATCGGCGACGGCACCCGGGCCGGACCCGACTGGTGGCTGCCGTGACCGTTCTGGTGATCGTCGCGGCCGGGCTGGGCCTCAGGGCCGTCGCGGCGGGCGGCCTCGCCAAGTACGGCGGGGGCGCCCTCTACACGTTGCTGCTCCTCGCGCTGGTCGTCCTGGCCGCACCCCGGACGACCCCGTGGAAGGCTGCCACGGTCGCCCTAGCCGTCAGTTGGGCCGTTGAGTTCTCGCAGCTCACCGGCGTGCCCGCGGAGCTCTCCCGGCACAGCCTCGCCGCCCGTCTCGTCCTCGGCTCGACCTTCAACGCGCCGGACCTGTTCTGGTACGTGGTCGGCGCGGCGGTCGGTTGGCTGCCGCTCGCCATGCGCCTGAGGCCGGACCGGCCAGGCCGCGGCGATGGGCGCTGACGACAGGAGCGGACGCCGCTGTGTACGGCCCCAAGGAGCTTGAACTGTCCCTGCCCGAACGCAGGTAGAGCGCAGAAATGCTGGTGGCTCGGGAACGGGACGAGGACGCCTGAGCCGGAGTCCCCTACGCCCTGCGGCCATTGAGCTCCCGCCCGGGCGCCCTCAGGGCCACAACCCTTTCGCTCCCTCGCGAGTCCAGGGTGTGGTTCAGGTTGCCTAGGGGGATGGGTGAGGACGCATGGTGCGTGCGATACAGGTGCCGCGGACGCCGCGAGCGGGGGCGGGGCGTGGGGTTGGGCGTCCGTTCGGTCTGGCCGCCGCCGCTCTGGCAGCCGTGCTGCTGGCGGCGGGTTGCGGCGCCGGGAGGGACGCCGGGAAGGACCCTGCCGCCGGGCAGCGGGGCGGGACACGGAGTCCTGCGGCGGGCGGGAGTGGGAAGGGGGCGCAGCCGTCGGCAGCGAAGCCGTCCGGGCCGGCCCGGCCCGACGACTTCAACGGCGACGGTTACGACGACCTCGCCGCGGTGGTGGAGGACGGCACCGTGGTGATCGTCGACGGCTCGGCGAAGGGGTTGGACCCGGGCCGGCGCACGGTGGTGCCGAGGTCGCCCGACTGGACCTCCACGCTGGGGTACTGGCCCGTCCAGTTGTTCCGCACGGATCTCGACGGTGACGGCTTCACCGATCTGCTGCGGGTCCCGGCGATGGAACGGATGGGCAGGCCCGACGTGCTGTGGGGCGGTTCGCGGGGCGTCGGTGACCCGAAGCCGCTGACCGGGGCCGCCAAGAGCCTCGCGGCCGTGGGGGACTTCGACGGGGACGGCCACGACGACCTGTTCCTTCCGGGCGGGGCCGAGGGCCCGGAGGGCACCGTGTGGTTCGGTCCGGTCGGGCGCGGAGGGGAACCGGCCCGCACGCAGGAGCTGAAGAACGGGCACTGGCCGGACTCGATTCCGGCCGGGGCCGTGGCAGGCGACTTCGACGGTGACAAGGCGACCGACCTGGCCCTGACGTTCCACGCGCTCGACCTGGAGTCGGAGGGCGACGGCGACGTACAGGTCAGCGGTCTGCAGTACCTGAAGGGCGGCCCCGACGGGCTGAAGCTCGCCGAGCGCCGCGAGCGTCCGGAGATCGGCTTTCGGGGGACGCCCGGCGACGTGGACGGCGACGGGACCGACGACCTGTTCTCGGCACGCTTCGATCCGACCCGGAAGGTCCTGGGTGTCGGCTACTGGCTCAGCACCCGCTCCGGGCCCGAGACCGGGAAGCAGGACGGGGTGGGCGCCGCCCCGCCGCCCGGCCTGAAGGAGGGACTGCACTACTCCGGCATGGGCGGCTCCGCGCTCGGCGACGTCACCGGCGACGGCAGGCCCGATCTGGTCACGTCGGCGACCGGTGCCAACGACAACAACGGGGTGGTGTGGCTGGTCCCGAACCTCCTGGAGGGGGACGCCTCGGCGGTGCAGGCGGTCACTCTCGACAGCCCCGGTGTCCCGGGCAGCGACACCCCGGCCCCCGGCCGTGGCCCGACCCGCAACCGCATCTCCGTCATCGATCTCATCGACACCGACGGAGACCAGCACCTGGACGTCGTGTTCGGCTCCGCCGGCTTCCTGAACCCGAAGAGCCGGGACGTCGACGCGTTCTGGGTGATGCGGGGCACCGACGACGGCATGCGTTACCAGCAGCACTTCACCACCGCCGACCTCCGCTGAGAACCGGAGGTCGGCGGGCCACGTGCGGGCAGGTCCCCCTCGTCGACGAGGAGTTCAGTGGCAGCTGAAGGACTTGTTGGCGAGACTCGTGCTCAGCGTGCAGACCTGGCCTCGCACCCCACCGTCCGTCCGGTGGAAGGTCAGGTCCCAGGTGCCGTTGACGTGCTGGAGCTGACCGTAGCCGTGGACGCCTTCCAGGCCCGCCGGAGGGTTCGAGGGGTTCACCACCTGGGTGATCGACCGGTGGACCGGCTGAGGGGGCGTGCCGATCGGCTGTCCCGTGACGTTGCCGTCGATCGGTCCGCTGTCCGGCGGTGAGCCCGAGGAGCCCACGGTCAGCTGGGGCGGACGGACGGTGTCGAAGTCGAGCATCTGGTAGAGGTGGACGTGCCCCGACAGCACCAGGCGCACGTTGTCCGCCAGGCGGTGCTGGGTGGTGCCGGCCACCGCCGCGTCGAGGACATGGGTCAGCCAGGTCACCGCGCCGGGGGCCTGCCCCGCCGCCTTCACCATCCACACCGGCTTGTGGGTGAGCAGGAAGAAGTCCTCGGCCGGGCGCTGCCGCGCGGCCTGGTTCACGGCCTGGAACTGGGGGAGGAAGGTGTTCACCTGCGCCGTGCTGCCGGTGTCGTTCGGGTCGGCGAACGAGGTGTCCACGGAGACGAGGTTCAGCAGGCCGGCGCGGATCGTGGCGGGCGGCGGGAAGCGGCTGCACGTCCCGTTGCCGCGCAGTTCGTCGGCGAGGTACCGGAACCAGGCGTCTCCGGCGCCCCCGGTCTGTCCCGTGCAGTCCTCGTGGTTGCCCCGGGCCAGCACGACGGGGGCGGCGGCCAGCAGCGCCTCGGCCGGCCGGAAGAAGTCCGCCACCACACAGGCCCAGCTCGCCGCCTCGGCGCGCAGCGTGCACCCCGGGTTCCTGGCCTTGTCGTCCGCCCGGCTCGGGTCGTTGCGGTAGAGGTAGTCACCGGTGTGGACCACGAGGTCGGGCGCCCCACGGGCGATGCTGTTCGCGATCGGGGTGAAGGGCCAGGCGGTCGCGCAGGACTGCGCCGGCTCCGCCGTGTTCACCGGCAGTTCGCAGCCGGTGTCACCGATGACGTCGACCGTGCGGGGACGGGTGGTCACGGTCCACCTCGGCAGCGGCAGACGACCGCCCGCCGGATGGAGCGTCGCCGCCTGCACCGTCGTCAGGTCGAGCTGCGCGTTGCCCGCCCCGAGGGGCACCGGTGTCTGCGCGCCCGACTCGCAGACCGTGGTGGGGAAGTGGGACCCGGTGGGGGTGCTCACCCGCCGCAGGGTGACGGTCACCTGGGCGCCCAGCGTGTAGCGCAGGGTGGGACACGTCTGGCTCGGGTCGGTGGACACGTAACGGACCTGGGTGCCGTGGCTGGTCAGCTGGGTCCACGCCCAGGCCTCGCCACCGGGCCCGCCGCCACCGGGAGGAGGCGTCGGGCTCGGCGAGTGGGGCGGCCTCGGGTGGTGCGGCGGCTTGGGGTGCGAGGGCGGCTTGTGGTGGGGCGGCTTGTGGTGCGAGGGCCCGGGGTGGTGCGGCTTGTGGTGCTGGGGCGGCTCGGCGTGCGAGGGCTGGTGGTGCGGAGGTCTGTGGTGCTGGGGCGGCCCGGGGTGGTGGTCGTGTGGCGCGGGGCGCGGGTGAGGAGCGGGCCCGGATGGCGCGGTCCGTCCCGGGGCCGGGGTCCCCGGTCCTTCGGGCGCCCGTGCCGGGACCTCCGGGACCTCCGGGACCGCCGGGGCCGCCGTGGCCGAGACCGCCGCGGCCACGACACCCGCCACGGCAAGGGCAACGATCCGGTGCATCATGTGTCGGCTCCTCCGTCGGCACGCCCCTGCGCAGCGACATCCCGTCGCCGAGGGCCACTTCCGACAGCGTCACCGACGACCACCTCACGTGCACCAGCACGAGGACAAACGGGCTAGCGGGGCAGCGGCGGTCGCGTCACGGCGCACGGCGACGTCGTCCGAGGCCGTCGCCTCCCCGTCCGCTTGACCTCAAGCGCGCTTGGGTTCCTAGGTTCGTGACCGCGCCGCGGGCACCCGCCGGCGGCGTCTTCGTCCAGGAGGTCCGCCATGACCGAACGCAGCGACTTCGCCGGGATCCCCGACCGTTACCGCTATGCCGTGATCCCGCACATCATGGTCGACGACGCCGCCGCGGCGATCGACTTCTGCCGGCGGGCCTTCGGCGCCAGGGAGGACTTCCGGATCGACGCCCCGGGTGGCGGCGTCCTGCACGCCGAGATCAGCATCGGACCGTCCACCCTGATGCTGGGCGACGCCAGTGTGGAGGAGGCGGAGGCCGCCTCCTTCGCCGCACCCGCCTCGCTGGGCGGGGGCACGTCCGTCACGTTGCACGTCTTCGTGCCGGACGTCGACAGCCTGGCGCGGCGCGCGGAGTCCGCCGGGGCCGAGATCCTCCAGCCGCCGACCGACATGTTCCACGGCGACCGCACGGTCATCCTGAGGGACCCGTCCGGTCACCTGTGGGTGTTCCTGACCCACCAGGAGGACGTCGCGGACGACGAGTTGCGCCGCCGCCTCGCCGCGTCCGCCTGACCGGATCGTGACCGGACCGGCGTCGCTCACCCCTCGGGGCCGGCCCTCACCACACGAGGTAGACAGTGTCTACGCGACGGTGGTAGACACTGTCCATGTCTGGTGAGGGCTCCCTGCGGGAGCGGTTGATCGACGCCGGGGTGGACCTGGTGCTGGCCGAGGGGTCCGCGTCCGTGGGGCTGCGGGAGATCGCGCGCCGGGCGGGGGTGTCGCACGGTGCGCCGCGCCGCTGGTTCCCCACGCACCACGCGTTGCTGTCGGCGATCGCCCGGCGCGGCTTCGAGGACCTGGGCGCCTGGTTCGTGGCGGCGGCGGCCGACGAGCCCACGCCACGGGGTCAGTTGGAGGCGATCGCGCGGACCTACGTCAGGTACGCGCTCGAGCGGCGCGGCATGTTCGAGCTGATGTTCCGCCACGAACTGCTGGACAGCACGTTGCAGCAGGCGGCCGGGGAGCAGCCGCGCTTGCGCGAGGCGACCCTGCCGATGTTCCAGCACTTCACGCGGATGGTCGCCACGTGCTGCCCGGAGCAGGAGGCGGAGGTGACCGCGGCCGCGCTGTGGGCCAACCTGCACGGCGTCGCGCAGCTCTGGGCGTGGGGGAGCCTTCAACTCGTGCTCGGGGAGGTAGGGTTGGCGGCCAAGGAACGCGACCGGCTGGTCATGGCGGTGCTGGACGCCCACCTCGGACCGGTGACCTCGTGACGGCGGTGACCACGCCGCTGCGGCGTCGGCTCGCCCTGGCGGTCAGCGTGGCCGGCGCGATGATCGTCGCCCTGGACGGCAGCGTCCTGCTCGTCGCGCAGCCGAGCCTGGCGGCGGATCTCGGTGCGAGCGTGGCACAGGTCCAGTGGACCAGCACCGGTTATCTCGTCGCGGTGGCCGCCTTCCTGGTCGTCGCGGGACGGCTGGGTGACCGGTACGGTCACCGGCGCCTGCTGCTGGCGGGGGTGCTCGGATTCGGGGCCGCCTCGGCGGGCATCGCGCTGGTGCCGGGCGTGGACGGGGTGATCGCCCTGCGCGTGGTACAGGGCGTCTGCGGCGCGCTGTTGCAGCCCGCGACGCTCGCGTTGCTGCGGCTGAGCTACCCGCCGGACCGGCTCGGCGCGCCCGTCGCGATCCGCACCAGCGCCATCGCCGTCGCCGCGGGGGCCGGACCGCTCCTCGGGGGTGTCCTGGTGGCCCACCTGGGCTGGCGTTCGGCGTTCTGGATCAACGTGCCGGTCGCGCTCCTCATCGCCGCCCTGGTCCTCGTCGTGCGCACGCCGGTGCCGGCGCCGACACCGGCGCCGGACAGGGCCCGGACGGAGCGGCTGGACCTTCCCGGGGCAGGGCTGCTCGCCGTCGCCCTCGCGGTCCTGGTCCACGCCCTGGCCGGAGTGCCCGAGCGGGGGTGGTGGGCGGCCCCGACGCTGCTCGAACTCCTCGCCGTCGCCGGGGTGGGGGCCGTGTTCGCGCGGCACGAACGCCGGGTGGCCGATCCTGTCCTGCCGCCGGTCGTGCTGCGGTCCGTGCCGGTGACGGCCTCGCTCGCGCTGCTGCTCGTCACCAACACCGGTCTGTTCGGGACGCTCTTCCGGGCCACGTTCCATCTGCAGGACGAACTCCATCTCGACCCGCTCGTCACCGGGCTCCGGCTGGTGCCGTTGACCGCGTGCATGATCCTCGGCGCCCCCGTGGCGAGCGTCGCCATGCGGCGGTTCGGGGTGCGCGGCACCGCGATCGCCGGCTCCGGGCTGGTCGTCACGGGAATCGCGGCGTTGTCCGTACTCGGTCCGGCGGGCACCTGGGCGGGCATGGCCGTGCCCTTCGCGGCGGTCGGGGCCGGGTGCGCCACCGTGATGGTCACCGCGACCGGAACCGTGGTCGCCGGCGCGCCGCCCGGGTACGCCGGGGTGGTGGGCGGCCTGAAGCAGACGGCCATGAACGTCGGGCCCACGCTCGGGATCGCCGTCGCCGCCGGGGTCGCCGGAACGGCGTTCTCCTCGCTGAGCTCCACGCTGCTGGTCCTGGCCGCCCTCACCGCCCTCGGCCTCCTGGCCGCGTGGCGGCTGCCGCGGGCGGTGGCCGGTGCGGACGCGGCAGACGCGGCGGCCCTGCCGGCGCCGTCGGCCGCCAAGTAGGCGTAGCGGGGCCGTTGTCGGTGGGCTCGGGCAGGATCGGCGCGTCCACGTGGTGCTACGGAAAGCACGAACGCCGCGCACAGCGGGACGCCTCAGACGGTGCGTCGCGAGGGCTTCACCTCTGGCGCTTTCGGAAGTAGAGGATGATGACCAACACCCAGGCGAGTGACCCGAAGAACAGATAGGGCCCCCATCCCTCCGGGATCCACCATCCCGCGCCTTCCGAGGCGGTACGAAACATTTCCCCTCCCTGCGGTACGGTGCGGAGCCAGGATGAGGGCTCTGGAACGACCCGCCGGGGCGCCGAGTCCGACGTGGCGGTGCGGGTGACGCCGCGAGGGCTGTGGCTGTACGAGTTGACCTTGCCCGGTCGTCATGGAGTTGAGGGTGCCCTTGGGCTCCCGGATGATGCCTTGCCCATCCTCGCTGGGACGATGGCCCCCGTGAACTATTCCTCTGGTGCCGGTGCCGGACCTGGTCATGACCGGCAGCGTGCCGTGGAGCCCAGGCGGGCGGAGTCCGGACGGTGGCCCGGGCTGGAGGCCGCCCTCGCCGTGGTCAATCGTGACCTGTCGGCGACCTTGCCGGGACAGGACAAGCTGGTCCTGGTGGTGGCGCCCTCCGGTGATGCCCCGCGCCCTGACGGACACGACCGGGAAGACGTCTACGTGGCGCTGCCGGACGGGCGTTGGCACGGTGACCAGGTGAACGCGCGGGACCCGGAGCCGGAGGATCCGTCGACGGTCCTGGCCGTGGTCGCGGAGGCGGCGCAGGAGACCGTCATGGAGTTGCTGTGGAAGGTCTGGCCGACCTGCCCGGAGCACAGGACGGGCCTCCACTCCCGTCCGGCGGGGACCAACGACACGGGGGAGCCCGGAGCCGCCGGTCTCATCGGTCCGCCGGTCTGGCGGTGCGGGGGCGGCCGGGACGGAGAGTCGCACGACGTCGCCGTGGTGGGGGAGTTGGCGGCCCGTCGGCCGGATCAGCGCTTGGGGTGACCTGGCGCTGAGACCCCCTCGTTGACGGCAGCCGCCCGGCCTCGAATCCCGCTCACGCCCCGGCCCCCGCGGCGAGGAGCACCGCGACGGTCTCCGGGTAGGGCCCGGCCCTCGCCCACTCCAGAGGGGAGCGGCCCGTGCCGTGGTCCTCGCGGAGGCCGGGGTCGGCGCCATGGGCCAGCAGGGCGCGGACCGTGTCGGTGTGACCCCAGCAGGAGGCCGCGCACAAGGGTGTGCCCTCGGCGCCGTGGCCGCTCTCGGCGTCCGGGGAGGCGCCGACGGCCAGCAGCGTGAGGACGTTGACCGTAGCCCCCGCGACCGACGCCGCGTACAGGGGCATGGTGCCCTCGGTGTCGGGGCCGTTCGGGTCGGCCCCGCTCCGCAGCAGGGCGCGGACGCTGTCGGCGTCGCCGAACGTCGCGGCATTGACCAGGCGCCTCGCCAGCTTCTTCCGTCGGCGGTGGTTCACAGCAGATCCCTCCGGTTCGTGTCCATCGCGGAGACATGGGCGAGGACCGCGCCGGCGCCGTCCTCGGCGGCCATGCGGGAGGCGAGGGCGGCCGCGCGTCGGCGGTACGACGGTTCGGCGAGGCAGGCGGTGATCCCGGCGGCCAGCGACTCGGCGGTGAGGTCCCGGAACGGCAGGGGCGGCGGGGCGACGCCCAGGCCGTGCAGGCGGGCGGCCCAGAACGGCTGGTCGGTCAGGACCGGCACGGGCAGCGCGGGGACTCCGGCCCGTAGCCCGGCCCCGGTGGTGCCCGCCCCCGCGTGGTGGACGACAGCCGCGGTACGGGGGAACAGCCAGTCGTGGGGGAGGTCGCCGACGGCCAGGACGTCGGGACCGGTGGGGCCGCTGCCGCCCAGTCCGGCCCACCCGGCCTGCACCACCGCGCGTACGCCCGCCCGCTCGACCGCGGAGGTCACCAGCTCGCCGAGCCGTTCGCCGTCACCCGGCGCCATGCTGCCGAACCCGATGAACACCGGCGGCGGGCCGGCCTGGAGGAAGTCGACCAGCTCGGCCGGAGGCCGCCATTCGTCCGGCCGGGCGGGCCACCAGTAGCCGACCACCTCGGCCCGGGACGGCCAGTCGGCGGGACGGGGAATCACCAGCGGGCTGTAGCCGTGGAAGACCGGCCCGGTGTCCTCCGGAGCGCCGTGACCGGTCTCCGGCAGGCCCAGGTGGGCGCGCACCCGCGTCACCGCGCCCGCGAACGCGGCCTCCGTCCGCCGCTCCACCGCCCGGCCCGCGGCGAGGTTGCCCTCGGGCTCCGGGCCGTCGGCGCCGCGCGCGCCGGGCAGCCGGAACTCGGCCGTGGCGACGGACGGTACGAGGTGGGTGCCGACGACGGGCACGCCGAACGCCGCACCGGCGGTCCGGCTGAGCGGGGACGGGCCCTGGGCGGTGAGGACCAGGTCGGTCCCGGCCGCCACGGCATCCGCCACGCCCTCGGCGAGTCCGTCCGCGTAGGCCCTGGTCAGTGCCCTGGCCTCGTCCCGCGTGGCCGCTCGTGACCAGCCGCGGAGCAGTTCCTGCGGGTCTCCCGGGACGGGCCGCAGGCCGAGGCCGCACCCGTCGATCAGCGAGGCGAAGGACGGGTGGGCGGCCAGGGAGACCTCGTGTCCCGCGTCCCGCAGCCGTCGTCCGAGACCCGTGAAGGGCGCGACGTCTCCCCGCGAACCGGCGGTGACGATCAGGATGCGCATGCGCCGATTCTCCTCCGCGGCGTCACCGGGCCGTCGGGCGACCCCGGTGGGGAGGGGCGAAGCGCCGGAGGCCGTGGTGGGGGCCGTGGTGGAACGGTGACCGACGGTCGTCCGTTGGACGGGCATGACGGTGAGCATGAGAGCGGGATACGCGGGGACCGGGCCGGGGCCGATCACGCCGGACGGGTGCGCGGTCGAGCTGTACACCCGGCTGCCGGTCGGCGACGAGCCGGACATCGTCGCCGGGGCCGTGCCGGAGGGCGCGCGCGTCCTCGAACTGGGCTGCGGGGTGGGCCGGATGACCCACCCGCTGGTGGAGAGGGGCTTCACCGTGACCGCGGTGGACGAGTCCCAGGCCATGCTCGACCGGGTCCGCGGGGCGCGCACGGTCCGCAGCCCGATCGAGGCCCTCGACCTGGGCGAGCGGTTCGACGTGGTGATGCTCGCGTCGTTCCTCGTGCACGCGGGCGACCTGGAGGTGCGGCGCGGGCTGCTGCGCACCTGCGTCCGGCACCTCGCGGAGGGCGGCTGCGTGCTGATCCAGCGCGAGGGCGAGGACTACCACGAGCGGGTGCCGCGCGAGCGGGTCGACCCGGCCGGGTTCACCGTGCGGCTGGTGTCGGCGGAGCCGGTGGGCGACGGCGTGAACTCGGTGCGCGCGGAGTACGAGTTCCCCGACGCCACGTGGACGCAGACGTTCCTGTCCCGGCCGCTCACGCGGCAGCAGTTCGAGGACGCGCTCGCCGAGGCGGGGCTGCGGGTGGACCGCTACCTGACCGAGGACCGCACCTGGGTGCGGGCGGTCGCCGGCCCCGCGTCGTAGCCCGGGGGCGGAGCTGCCTTCCGGGCACGGTGCGGCCAGATTCTGTGCGTGCCGTCACGCCTCAGTCATGGTGCCTCAGGGGCCATCCGCCGGTTCGCCGGGTGGGTGGCCCGTGGCTCGGTGGGCCACCCGATGCTGGAAGGGATCGACTACTGGGAGGAGTTGCGCGCGTCCCCCTCCCAGATGGAGATCTGCTTCGCCGTCTTCGCCAACGTCCTCGAACTGGACGAGCGGGGAGAGGCGGTCAACGAGAAGCACGCTGAGCACCGGGCGGCGGTCTGGCTCTACAAGTACTGCACCGGACACCTGCCCCCGGGTGAGCCGGACTTCGAGCCGTGGGAATGCCGGCTTCATTGAGGTCCGGGGGTCCTGCCGTAGCGCGTGGCGATGACTCGCACGGTCACCGCATGTCGGCTAGGACGCGGATCACGTCTGCTGCCCGTGGGCGACCAGCCTGCGTTCGCCGTCGCCCGGGGACACCTCGGGGCGCGCCGGGAGCGTGATGTGGGCGCGGCCGGGGCCGATGTGAGGTGCGCCAACACGCCTTGTTCACGCGGTCGTTGGGAAGTGCGGTCTATACGCGTAGACGTCCTGTGCCCCATCATGGTCGCGATCCACCCGCACGCTGTGCCGGTCGCCCCTCACGCGGCCGGTCTCCCCGGCGTGCCCTGGAGTCCCAGGGTGCCCCACTCCCTCAGGAGGACGTCTTGTCCGTCAGACAGCAGGTGCGTACGGTCCTGTGCGGCGCGGCCCTCGCCGGCCTCGTGCTCACCACCACCCAGGGCATCGCGACGGCGGCGCCCGCGCCGGGCGGCGGGGCGAAGGTCTCGCCGGTGCGCGCCGCCGAGGACGCCGCCGCGCGGGCGTTGGCGCGCTCCCTCACCGACGACGCATGGCGGGCCGAAGTGGGCCGGGCCGTCGCGGATGGGGACGACATCGGGCTGAAGGCCCTTGCCGCCGGCTCGCGCACCGGTGCCGGTGCCGCGCTCGCCGCCGACGTGGCGCGTGCGGACCGGTCCGTTCTCGCTGCGAAGGGGCTGCCCCCCGGCGTGGGGGGCCTCCTCACCGTCACTCCGGCCGGTGACCCCGGCTCCCGCCGCGCGCCGCTGGTCGCCGTCGCCCCCACCGACGACGAGGCCGCCGCCGTCACCGCCTACGACAGCGCGGGCCGGGCGCACACCCTGGACGCGACCGAGGCCCCCGACGTCCCGGTGTACGTCGTCGGCGTCGACGGGGAGAAGGCCGTCGAGGCCGGGCTGGAGGTGCTGGAGCGCGAACTCGCCGCCGCCGGCGTCACCACGGCCGACGCGGCGGCGGCCGTCTCGGCGACCGGGGCGGCCTCGGCCGCCGCCACGGGCTACTGGACGTCCAGGATCACGTCGGTGTACGTCGCCGACGACAAGGAGACCTGGATCAAGGGCGACGCCGAGATCTTCAGCATCGTCAGCGGCTTCGGCCTCGACGGCAAGGTCCGCGTCGACACGGTGACCCACCCGTACCTCGACAACGCGGAGACCACGTACTACCCGAACCAGATCCTGGTCAACTGGTCGCAGTACAAGTACAACCTGGCCGACGTCGTGATGATGGAGGACGACGGGGACACCAACTACTCCTCCCTGGCCAAGGCGATCGCGGCGGCCCTGCTCACCATCACCGACCTGGGGGCGTACATCCCGCTGGTCGACCCCGTCGTGGACGCCATCCCGGCCAGCTTCTGGACCGACGACGCCGACTTCGTGGACGCCTGGTACACCCTGGCGCGCGAGACCACCGGCACGCGCAACGGCGCCGGTGGCAACGGGCGGTTCACCTTCGACCGGTACTGGGTCTCCGCCCTGTGACCGGAGCCTCGCGGAGGCCCGGTCCGCCTCCGCGAGGCATCCCACCGGGTGAGAGGCCCCGAGGCCCTCGGGGGGTCACCGGCGCCCCGTGTTCCCCGACCGCTCCAACTGTCCCAACTGCACTGCATAAGAGCTGAGTTGCCCTTATAGGGCGCTCTTGACGGGGTTGGTCCCGTGGGGGAGCCTTGGCGTCGTGCCAGGGGGCCAGGGGAGGTTTCCCGTGCGGCACGTCGCCGGGGGGCGCATGACCATAGGGGTGGTCGGCGGGGCGGGGGCGCGATCGGGTATCCGGCTGGACCTGCTGGAAGACGCGATGCGCAGACGTCTGGGCCGTGAATGCATCTACGTTCCGTCGTGCCGTCTCGGCCTGTACCTGGCGCTGCGGCGCTGGTGCCGGCCAGGAGGCAGGGTGCTGATGTCGCCGGTCAACGACGACGTCATCCTCTTCGTCGTGCTGGCGGCCGGACTCCGGCCCGTGCAGGCGCCGTTGGACCCGCGTGACGGATCCCTCGACGTGGCCGCGGTCGACGAGGAGACCTGGCGCGGGCTGGCCGGCGTGCTGACCACGAACCTGTACGGGAACCCGGACCCGGCGCCCGCACTCCGCGCGCGGTGCGACCGTTCGGGCATCCCGCTGATCGAGGACGCCGCGCACGCGATCGGCAGCGAGGTGGGCGGACGGCCGGTGGGGTCCTTCGGCACCGCGGCGGCGTTCAGCCTCTCCAAGCACGTGGGCGCGAAGGCCGGGGGCTTCCTGGCCTTCGACGACGACCCGGCGCTGCGCGAGGAACTGGTCCGGGCGCGCGACGAGCTGCTGGAACCGTCCCGCTGGGCCGCCGAACTCGCCTACACCGCACGCCCGTACGCGGAGGCGACGGTGCGAGGACTGGGGCTGCGTCGGGCGGCCCGGGCCACCCTGCGGATGCTCGGACTGAGCGAACGCGACGGCATCCGGATGCCGCTGCGCGCCGGGGAACTGGCGAGGGCGACGGCCGGCGCCCCGGGGATCACCGCGCACCACTCGTGGGTGCGGGTCGACATGCACGACTACCGCCTCGCGCCCGGCCCGCTCCGCGTCCGCCGCATCACGCGAAGATTCGCCCGCCTCGACGAGGTGCTGCACGCCCACCGCGAGGGCGCCGCACGGCTGCTGGACACCGAGTGGGCCGCGCCGCGCACCGCGACGGGGCCCGTCCAGCCGCTGTTCCGGGTGCCGTTGCTGGTCGACGACCGGGACGCCGCCGTCGCCGCGCTGGCCCGCCACGGCATCGTCACCGGGTACCTCTATGACCCCCCGCTGGACGACTACGCGGGCTCCGAGTTCACCGGTCTCTCGCCCCGGCCCGGTCCCGCCCGCCGTTTCGCCCGGCACGCGCTGCCGGTGGACCCGCTGCGCGCCGCCGAGGCGATCGCCGTACTGCGGCGGGCCGGCGTGGCACCCGCCGGGACGCCGGCCGCCGGGCGCCCCGACGCGGTCCCCGGAACAGGGGGCGGCGGTGGCTGACATCCAGGAGGCGGCGGACGTCACGGAGGACCCCGGCCGGACCCGGTGGCCTTCGCGGCGTCCGCGCCCGGAACACGACGCGACGGGCGGCGACTCCCTGTTCAGGAACGCGTACTTCCTGATGCTCAGCACGGGCGTGTCCGCCGTGCTCGGCCTCGCCTTCTGGCTGGTCGCGGCACGTCACTACTCCCAGGAGGCGGTCGGCCAGGGCTCGGCCGCCGTCGCCGCCATGCGCCTGCTCGCGAGCATCACCGCCACCACCATGATCGGCGCCGTGGTCCGCTTCGTGCCGCGCGCCGGACGCGCCACCGGATCCCTGGTGCTGCGCGCCTACGCCGTCAGCTCACTGGTGGTGACCGTCGCCGGTGTCGTCTTCCTGCTCACCCTCGACCTCTGGGGGCCCTCGTACGCGCCGCTCGGCACACCGGTGGCCGGGGTCCTCTTCGTCGCCTCGTGCGTCGCGTGGGCGATCCTCACCCTCCAGGACGGGGTGCTCACCGGGCTGCGCGAGGCGGTCTGGGTGCCGCTCGGCAACGCGGTGTTCTCGCTGGGCAAACTGGTGCTGCTGGTCGTCCTCGCCGGGACGATGCCGGTGCTCGGCGTGTTCGTCTCCTGGGGCGCGGCGATCGCGCTGTCCACCGTGCCGCTCGGCTGGCTGGTGTTCCGGCGGCTGATCCCGCGGCAGGCCGCCGCCGACGGTCACCGCCCACCGCCCACCCTGCGGGCCGTCGGGCGGTTCATCGCCGGCGACTCCGTCGGCGCCATGTTCAGCCTGCTGATGATCAACCTGCTGCCGGTGATGGTGGCGGTGCGCCTCAGCGCGGCCGAGAACGGCTACTTCTACGTCGCCTACACCGTCGGCGGCACCATGGAGTTCCTCGCCATCAACATGGCGTCCTCGCTCACCGCCCACGCCTCCCGCGACCCCCGCGCCCTCGCCGACGGCGTGCGGGGCGCGCTGCGGAGGATGGCCGTGCTGCTGGTGCCGGTGGTGGCCGTGCTGGCCCTCTTCGCGCCGCTGGTGCTCGCCCCGTTCGGCGCGGACTACGCGGACCGGGGCTCCACGGTGCTGCGGCTGCTGGCCGCCGCCGCGCTGCCCCGGGTCGCCGTCGAGCTGTACATCGGGGTGCTGCGGGTGGCCGGCCGCACCGCGATGCTGGCCCTGGTGCAGGGCGTGATGTGCGTGCTGGTCCTCGGCTCCGCCGCCCTCCTGCTCACCCCGGCGGGCATCGACGGCGCCGGCTGGGGCGTGCTGCTGAGCATGACCGCGGTCGCGCTGCTGTGCGTGCCGGGGCTGCGGGCCGCGTTGCGGGGCGAGGAGGGTGAACGTCCGTCCCCCGCGCCCCGCTCCGCCGTGCGGGCCGCCCACCGCAGGGCCGTCGCGCTGGTGCGGGCGTCGTCGTCCGGGCCTCGGGGGGAGCGGGGGCTGCGGGTCGCCCTGTGGTGGCTGCTGGGCTCCGCCGGGGTCTTCTACGCCGCCGCCCTGCGCCACCTGCCGTGGCTGGAGGACGACCCGCGCGGCGCCGGGCGGGTCCGGACCGTCGACGGCGACCGCACCGCGGGGGAGGTGCTGGCCGCGCTGCCCGGCATCGCACTGGCCGCCGCGGTGCTGATGCTGCTGGTGTACGTCGCCGCGCTGACCCTCCGCGTCCCCGCCGACGGCCCGCTCGCGGCCGCCGCGCTCGCCGCCCTGGTCCTCGCGCTCCACGCCGCGCCCGTGGCGCTCGGCACGGAACCGCCCGCGGTGCGCGCCGGCTGGTGGCCAGGCCCGTCCGACGGCCCCCTCGGCGAGGTGTCGCTCTGGGCGCCGTACGCCTTCCTGGTGCTCGGCCTGGTTCCGCTGTGGCTGGTGCTGCGGTGGGCGCTGCGGCTGCCGACGGAGACCTGCTGGTGGCTGCTGTGGCCGGCCGCGGTCCTCACCTGGGCGGTGCGTGAGGCCCTCGCCCCCGTGGCGCCGGCACTCCTCGCCGCCCTGCTGCTCTTCGCCGCGGCGGGCGCCCTCGCCCGTCGCGGAGCCCGCGCCCGGCCCCCGGCCACCGGACCGCCCGCCCCGCGCATACCCAGGCAGGGAAGAGGCGGCGACTGAACCACGGGGCGGGACCGACACGTTGGGGGGCCACACGTTGGCGGGGGCGACCGACGTGACCGGAGCGACCGCGACCGAATCGACGGCGCCCGGAATCGACGGCGAGCGGGCGGACGCGACCTGTCCGCAACGACGCCCGGAGCCACACTGCCGTCACCGGCCCGGACCGACGCAACCGGGCGGGACGGAACACCGGCGAGGCCGACCAGCGGGAGCCGGCCACCGGAACGGAGCGGAACGGCCCGGCCCGGCCTGGGCGGGGCACCGGAACCGCGCCCGGCCATGGCCGCGCCGACCAGCACGACCAGCACGACCAGCACCACGCCGACAGAAGCCGCACCGACGACAGCCGCCGGGGGGACCGTGCGACCGACAGTGACAACGGGCCGGACAGCCGTGCCGGGCCCCGAGGACGACAGACGTGACAGAGGCAGCGGCCCGGCAGGCGCCGGGGGCCCCAAGAGGGCCGCTAGCCCGGTGGAGGCCGCCGCGTCCGACGGCACGGACCCCCGCGCCCCCGAGGCCGCCCCCCGGGGCCCCTCCGGCGGTCCCGGCCCGCGCTCCACCGCGCGCCGCCGGTGGAGCGCCGTGTGGCCCGCCGGCCCCCTGGCCGCCGCGCTCGCACTGTGGGTGTACGCCGTGCGGGCCACCGACGTGACGGCACTGGACGACTTCGGCCTGGTCACCGCCGTGCACCCGGCCTACTGGGCGGGGCTCGCGGTGCTGGCCGCCGGGTTCTGGTTCACCGTCCGCCGCCCCGACCGCGCCGACGGCTGGTGCCTGGCGTACGTGCTCGGCCTGCTGGTCGTGCAGCGCGCCACCCAGGCCCTCGTCTACCCGACCCCGCTCTACGCCTGGGCGTGGAAGCACGACGCCGTCGTCGGTCACCTGCTCACCGAGGGCGGCCTGCGGACCGGCGCCGAACTCGGCGACATGGCCGTGTACGACCAGTGGCCCGGCTTCTTCGCCGCCCAGGCCGCCGCGGTCCGCCTGGCCGGCGTGGAGAACACGCTCACCCTGATGAGCTGGTGGCCGCTGGTCTCCAGCGTCCTCGTACTGGCCCCGCTGGTGCTGATCTACCGCACGTTCACCCAGGACCGGCGGCTGATCTGGACCGGCGTCTGGCTCTTCTGCGTCGGCAACTGGGTCGGCCAGGACTACTTCTCGCCGCAGTCCCTCGCCCTCACCCTGCACCTCACGGTGATCGCCCTGGTGCTGCGCCGGTTCCCCGGGGCGCGGCAGCGCGGCCCCCGGCAGGCCGTGTGGACCACGGTGCTGATCACCGTCATGGTCCCCGTGGTGCTCTCCCACCAGCTCACGCCGGTGGTCCTGATCCTTTCGCTCGGCGTGCTCGCGCTCACCCGCCGGCACCGCGACTGGGTACCGTTCCTGGCCGCCGTCGCCCTCTTCGCCGCCTGGAACCTCACCGCCTCGCTGCCCTTCCTCTCCGCCGCACTGCCCGAGATGCTCGCCTCCGTCGGCGACATCGGCGCCAACGTCGAGACCGGCTACGGCACCACCCCCACCGGGACCGGAGCCGTGACCGCCTCCTGGGCGGCACGCGGCCTGTCCGGCACGGTGCTGCTGCTGGCGCTCCTCGGGGCGCTGCGCCGACGCGAACTGAGCCGTCACGCACGGCCGTTGCTGCTGCTCGCTGGCGTCCCGCCGCTGCTGATCGCCGCCAACGGCTACGGCAGCGAGATGATCTTCCGGGTGCTGATGTTCATGCTGCCCGGCGCCGTGCTCTTCGCTGCCGCCGCGCTGCTGCCCAGGACCGGCGTCCCGGGCGAGGTGATGCCGCGCCCGGCACCCGCGCGGTTCCTCTGGCTGCCACTGCCGGTGGTGCTGGCCGCCACCCTCGCCTTCGTGCCGAGCTACGCGGGCAAGGACCGGCTGAGCTACTTCCCGCCCGCCGAGGCCGCTCTGGTCGGCGACCTCGTCGAGAGCGCCCCCGACGGCTCCCTGGTCGCCGCCGCGAACCGCAACTACCCGTCCGCGTACGGGGATTACTGGCGGCTCGACCACTACTGGTTCCTGGAGGAGGACCGGGAGAAGGTCGAGCGGATCCTCGCGCGGCCCGCCCGCACGCTCGCCCTCGACATGAAGGACGTCGCCGAACCCGGCCGGGCCTACCTCCTGCTCACCCAGGGACAGCGGGCCGACGCCGAGATGAACGGCCGGCTCACCGAGGCCGAGTGGCGGCGCGTCGAGAAGTCCGTGGCCGCCTCCCCGTACTTCCGGCGGGTGGCGCACAACCGGGCCGGCGCCGTGTACGAGCTGGACGTCCGGGCTGTCGAGGAGGACGCCCGATGACCGCGCGGGAACTGCTGACGCGGATGCTTCCGCCCTTCGCGGGCTGGCTGGCCGTCGGCGCGCTCGCCCTGCCCGACGGCTCCCCGGCACGTGTCGCCGCCGTGGCGGTGTTCCTCGCGGCCGGCCCCGGCGCCGCACTGGTGCGCATCTGGTGGCCCGCGCTGCGCGTCCCGTCCGCCGTGGGGCCGGAGGACAGCTGGGACCCACGCTTCGCCGGCCGGTCCGGTCTGCTGGAGCGGTTGCTCCTGGTGCCGCTGGTGAGCCTCGCCGTCGTCACCGTCACGGCCACCACCCTGCTGGCCGCGCAGGCCTTCAGCGGGCGGCGCGTGCTGCTGCTGCTCACCGTGATGACCATGCTCGCCGCGTACTGCCCGAGGACGCGCCCGTCCTGACCCGAGGACGCCCGAGGAAGGCCGGTTCCGTGAGGTTCCCCCGTCGCCCCCGACCCCAGGCCGCCGACACCACCGCGGCCGACGCCGCCACCGCTGTGGACGACAACGCCCCGGCGGACGACGCCGTCCCCGCGGACCACAACGCTGCGGCGGACGACAACGCCCCGGCCGCGGGCGCGACCCCGGCTGCGGACACGACCGCGGGGGTGGGCGCCACCCCGGCCGCGGGGGCGGCGGGCGCCCGTGGCCCGCGTCACGCACGGCCGCGGTGGAGCGGCCCGCGCGGACGCCGTCGGTGGTCCGTCCTCGCCGTCGCCGCGGTCTGCGCCTCGCTGCTCACCACCCTGGCCGTCAGGGCCGGCGCCGACCGGCCCGACACCGGCCCGGAGTGCCGCGGGCCCGCCACCGGCCTCCTCGAGCCGCGCTGCGGCGCCTGGTTCGGCGCGTTCGTGCCGCACGAGAAGTCGAACCTGCGGGAGAAGGTCGAGGCGTACGAGCGGCGCATCGGCCGCCGCCTGGACATCGTGTACACGTACCACGACATGTCCGAGGTGACCTCCGGCCGCCTGGAGGGGCAGCTCCTCACCGAGCAGGAACGGCTCCTCGGCGAGGACCGCATGCTGCTGCTCTCCTGGGAGAGCAAGGTGTGGGGCGGCACCAAGGCGGAGCAGCCCCGGTGGGCGGACATCGCCGCCGGGACGTACGACGCCGAGGTGATCGACGTGCAGGCGCGCCGGATCAAGGAGTACGGCGAGGGCGGCGACGGGCGGAAGGTGTTCCTCTCCTTCGACCTGGAGATGGACACCCGGGTCCCGGAGAACGGCACCGCCGGGGAGTTCGTCGCCGCGTGGCGTCATATCCACGACCGCTTCCGGCAGTTGGGCGTGGACAACGTCGTCTGGACGTGGATCACCACGGGGTACCCGGGGCACCACGACCTGATCGAGAAGCTCTACCCGGGCGACGACTACGTCGACTGGATCGGCTACAACCAGTACAACTACTTCACCTGCCACGACACGCGGTGGATGTCCTTCGCGGAGACGCAGAGGTCGGTGCACCGCTGGATCCGCACCCATCTGTCCGACGAGAAGCCGCTGATGCTCTCCGAGTTCGGCTCCGCCTACGACACGCAGAGGCCGTCACGGCAGGCGGACTGGTACCGCGAGGTGCCGGACGTCCTCAGGGAACTGGACGGGGTGAAGGCCGCGCTCCAGTGGAACTCGCGTGACCCCGGACCGCACTGCGACCTCTCCCTGGCCGACCAGGACGCCTGGGACGCGATGCGGCGGCTGGCCTCGGACCCCTACCTCCACCAGCCGGCGCGGTGACGTCGCTCCCGGCGCCGGTCACCCGGCGAACTCGGGCCCCCGCACGGCAGCACGGGCCCGGCGGTACCAACGCCAGCCGACGGTGAGCACCCCGTCCCGGTACGGCGCGACCCGGGCGCCCTCCCCGCGCATCCACGCCTCGACGTCGGCGGCGGTGTGGCTCCGCCGCACGATGAGCCGCGCCACGCGGTACCGCTCGTCCCGCTGCGAACTCAACGCGTGGCGGACCGCGGCCGCCGTCTCGTAGCCGCTGCGCGCCGCCGCCCGGCGGACGGCCCGGCTGTTGTAGCCGTGGGGGTAGGCGAGGTGGCGGACCGGGTGCCCCAGCGTGTCCTCCAACACCTGCTTGGAGTCGCGCAGTTCGCGCTCCAGGGCGTCGCGGCCCAGGGTGTCCAGCTGGGCGTGGGTCACCGTGTGGCCGCCCACCTCCAGGCCCGCCTGCTCCAGCAGCGGAGCCTCCTTCAGCCGCATCATCGGCGCGGGCGGCAGCAGGCTGCGGCCGGACGGGGTGATCGCCCCCGTGGTGAGGTACGCGGTGCCCGGCAGGCTCCGCGCGGCCAGCGCCGCCGCCGTCGGGCCGGGCAGGTCGGCGAAGCCGTCGTCGAAGGTGAGGACCACCGGCCGCGGCGGCAGCGGCGCGCGCCCCGCCAGATGGTCGGCGAGCGCGCTCACCGTCACGGGGGTCCGGCCGCTGTCCACGACGGCGTGCAGGTGCGCCGCGAACTGCTCTGGGGAGACGGTGAATTCGGCGATCCACCCGGGTGGGTCGTCCATCACCGCGTGGTAGAGCAGCACCGGGACGGCGTCCGTCCGCGGAGCCGGCGCCGGGCTCACCGGGCGGTCACCGCCCGCCGCAGCGCGCGGCGGGCCCGGACGTAACCCAGCGGCCCGTACAGCATGCCCCGGCGCTGAAGCCGGGAGAGCCGCCCGGGCCAGGGATGGTCGCGCCCGTCGTGCCCGCCCGGCGCGGCACCGGCCCTCTCCGTGCCGCCGCCGCCCTCCCTGTCCCCGCGGCCCGGTCCCCAGCCGTCCGAGCCGCCGCCCTCCGTGCCGCCGCCCGTGTCGCGGGCGGCGGTGAGCTGCCGGGCGTACGCGAGGCCGGCGGGTAGCCGGCGCAGCAGCGCGGGCAGGAGAGCGGGGCGGCGGACCAGTACCGCCGTGAGGTAGGCGGTCAGCCCGGCGCCGTAGCCGAACGCCTGGTTCTCCAGGTCGCGCCAGGTCTCCCGGTGGTGGTGCCAGACCAGCGCCCGTGGCACGTACCGCAACCGGTGGCCCTCGGCGAGCACCCGCACGAAGGCGTACAGGTCGTCGCCGCCCTTCGCCCGCGTGCCGGTACCGGTCGCCGGGTCGAAGCCGCCGACGGCGCGCAGCACGGTGGTGCGGAACGCCATGGCCGCACCAGAGCCGAACCTCCCCGCGGTGAACGGGAACAAGGGCTCGTCGGCGGGCGGGTCGGCCGGGTCGTACACGCGTGGCGTGAACCCCTTCGCGAAGCCGCCGTTGCTCTCCAGCAGCACTTGGGCCGGGGTGCGCAGCCGGGCGGGGAGGATCAGCCCCGTCGTGCAGCCGAGTGCGGAGTCGGCGGAGAACGGGGCGGTCAGCTCCGTCAGCCAGCGCGGGTCGGCGACCACGTCGTCGTCGGTGAACGCCACCACGTCGCCCGAGGCCGCGGCCAGACCGGCGTTGTGCGCCCGGGCCAGACCCGGCACGGGTTCGCGTACGTACCGCACGCGCTCCTTGTACCTCCCCTCGACCAATTCCCGGGTGGCCGCGGTGACGGGCGCGTTGTCCACCACGACGACGTCGAAGTCCGGGTGGTCCTGCGCGAGCAGCGAGTCCACCGCCCTGGCCAGCTGCTCCGCCCGCTCCCGCGTGGCGACGACCACGGTGGTGCGGGGCGGCCGGCCCGGCGGGAGACCGTTCTCCGGCGGAGGTGACTCCTCCGGCGGCGGTGACGGCAGCCGTCGCGCGGCCTCGGCGACCACGTCCCGCGGGTCGGCGCCCTCCGCCACCGTCACCAGCAGTGTTCCCACCGGCACGCCGCCGTGCCGGACCAGGGCGAACACCTCCCCGGGGCCGGGCGGCGGGC
Organism: Streptomyces sp. NPDC056600; assembly: GCF_042792855.1. Classification (NCBI taxonomy): domain Bacteria; kingdom Bacillati; phylum Actinomycetota; class Actinomycetes; order Kitasatosporales; family Streptomycetaceae; genus Streptomyces; species Streptomyces sp. NPDC056600. Next base: position 38,413 of record NZ_JBHTVQ010000015.1, on the reverse strand, counting down.
TGCCCGGGCCGGGGCGGAGCAGCGGCGGAGCGGCCCCGTCGCCGGTCTCCGCCTCCGCACCCAGTTCCAGCTCCACCACCTGGACGGGGCGGACGGCCAGGAATCTGTCGATCTCCCGCTGGGTCGTACGGGTCACGCGCGTCCCCCTTGTCGTCGCTCCTCGCTGCGGCCGCCTGAGCGCGAGCCGTCAGCCCCGCAGCCTTCCGACCGTCCTCAGGCTCCGCGCGGCCAGCGCCTGCAGCCGGGGACGCCGCCGCACGAAGCCGTGTGCCCGGCGGGCCGGTTCGTGCCCCAGCCAGTGCAGCGCCGCCCCCACCCCGGGCCGGATCACGGTCCCCTCGTGGACCGTCGACTCACCCGTCCTCAGCGCGTCCTTGTACTCGGCGGCCCCCCGCCCCATGTCCAGCAGCCCGATGCCCGCCCCGGCGGCCGCCTCGGCCATCCGCAGGTGCAGGATCAGGCCCGGGGAGTACTTCGCCAACTCCGGTTCGTACGCCGGGAACCAGCACGCCAGCACCGTCGAGGACCGCAGCCCGAAGTGCGCGGCCACCGGCCGGTCGGCGGCGTAGAGCACCGACAGCACACCCCCGCACTCCCGCGCCCGGGTCGCGGCCAGTGTCCGCACCAGGCGGGTGATCCATTCCTGCGCGAACCGGTCCCGCCGCCCGGTCCGGCGGTACTGCGCCGACTTCCACGCCATCAGCGTCCGCAGCGCCCGCGGGTCCCGTTCGTCGAAGACGAACCGCAGATCCCCGATCTGCCGGCCCAGGCGGCGCTCCTTGGCCAGGGTGGTCCGCAGGAACTTGGGAGACCGGCCCCGCAGCACCTCCAGATAGGCCGGGTAGCCCTCCCCGACATCAATGACAAAGGAGGGGTAGGAGGCGGTGACGTGGTCCGAGAACGGCGTCCGGCCGTCCTCCAGGTTGTCGAAGGTGAAACTGTTCAGCGAGCAGGCGCGCAACAACTCGTCGGCGCCCAGGGCGGTTCCGGGCCGTAGCACGGCCCCCTGGAGGTCCGAGACCCCGAGCCCCAGCGCCCGTCCGCTGCTCCACGGACTGCGTTCGAAGGGCAGGAACCCGACGATTTCCCCGCCGTCTCCGCCTCCGCCGTCCCTCTCCTCGACCACCGCCACCCGGGCCTGGGGCCTGACCTGCCCCAGGGCGACGGCGAACTCCGGCTCCATGAAGGGATTTCTGATCGCACCCGACGTGGCCCGCAGCTCACGCCAGGTCTCGGTCTCCTCCGCCCCGAGCTGTCCGGGCCTCAGTACACGCACACGTCGTCCACCGCTCACGATGACCCCCCGGTCGAAGCCCCCACGGCCTCCGGACCCCCCGGCCCGTGGACACCGCGAGGATCGTACAGCGGCCGGGGACCTCCCGGTAGATACCGTCGCAGGACGTGACCAAGCGAGGAGAAGCGCGCAACAGGCGCATTGCGCCACCACCGGGACGGTACGGACGGCATGGGCGGAAGTGGCTGCGGTGATCACGGGATCGGCCCGGCCCGGCCGCGGTCGACCGGGGCCGCCCCGGTGACCCCCGGCCCTGTCGCGCTATAGCGTTGGCCTTCCGGTCGCGGCGTTGTGCGTCTCGCGACGGAGGCCCTTTCTGACAGGAGCAGGACGCGATCATGTCGGGTGAGATGTCCCCCACCGGAAAGCCCCTTGGAGCCGGCTCGTCACCCGAGCTGCGCGCCTCCCACGCGGACCGGGACCGGGTGGTGGACGTGCTGCGCGTCGCGGCGGGGGACGGGCTGCTGACGGCGGAGGAACTGGACGAGCGACTGGAGATCGCCCTCTCCGCCCGGACCCTCGGCGACCTGGCCCCGCTCACCGCCGACCTGCCCCCCGTGCCGACCGCGGCCGGCGCCGCGGTGGGGGAGGAGGCCAAGGACCTCGTCCGGATCAAGCAGGTGCACAGCGGCGCGATCTCGCGGACGGGTCGCTGGGTGGTGCCGCGCCGGATGGAACTCGAGGTGACCTTCTGCCACCTGACCCTCGACTTCACCGACGCGGTGATCACCCACGACCGTCTGTCCGTCGAGGTGAAGATGATGGGCAAGACCCTGACCCTGATCACCAGGCCGGGGGTCGAGGTCGACACCGACGGAATGCGGCTGGCCCACTGCCGAGTCGTACACCGCCAGGACCCGGCCGGTGCGCGCGTGCCGACCGTCCTGCGCGTGGAGCTGGTCGGGGAGAAGACCCACGGCCGGATCGTGGTGCGGCCGGCACGCCGTACCTTGGGCCAGTGGCTGCTGCGCAGGCCGGCGTCCCGCCGCCCCGCAGACGTCTGAGCCGCCGGACCCGGACCCGGACCCGGACCCGGACCTGGACCCGGGCCCGGACCTGGACCCGGGCTTGGGGCGCCGACGCTCCGGGCCCGGACCGGAGGGCGCCGGGTGGTCGCCCGGGCGCGAGGTGCCGGGCTGTCGCCCCCGACCCGTGGGTGCCGGACTATCGCCCCGACGCCGGCCAGGGCCGGCGCCCCGGGCCGGTGGGGTGGGTGCCCGTCACGGCCATGACCACCGAGTAGAGGCTGGTCTCCGCGGTGATGAACAGGCGGTTCCGCTTGGCCCCGCCCCAGGCGATGTTGGAGACCGCCTCGGGGACGACGAGCCGGCCGATCAGGGTGCCGTCCGGGTCGTAGCAGTGCACGCCGTCGTCCATCGCCGCGGCCCAGAGCCGGCCCTCGTCGTCGAAGCGGAGGTTGTCGAAACGGGCGCTCTCCCGGTCCTGGGCCTTGGCGAAGATCTGCCCCTCCGACAGCGAACCGTCGTCGCGGACGTCGAAGACCCGGATGCAGCCGGCGCCGGTGTCCGAGACGAACAACTGCCGCTCGTCGGCCGAGAACACCAGACCGTTCGGCGCGCCGAAGCAGTCGGCCACCAGCCGCACCTCCCCGCTGTCCGGGTCGACGCGGTAGACGTTGCGGGCGCCGATCTCGCTGTCCGCGCGGTGGCCCTCGTAGTCGCTCGTGATGCCGAAGTCGGGGTCGGAGAAGTAGACGGAGCCGTCGGACCGGACCGCCGCGTCGTTGGGACTGTTCAGACGCCGGCCCTGCCAACGGTCGGCCAGGACGGTGACCGTGCCGTCGTGCTCGGTCCGCGTCACCCGGCGGTTGCCCTGCTCGCAGGAGATCAACCGGCCCTCGCGGTCGAGGGTGTTGCCGTTGGCGTGCCCGGCGGGGCTGCGGAAGACGCCGACGGCGCCGGTCGCCTCGTCCCAGCGCAGCATGCGGTCGTTGGGGATGTCGCTCCAGATCACCTGCCGCCAGGCGGGCAGGTAGACCGGGCCCTCGGCCCAGCGGCAGCCGGTGTACAGGACCTCCAGGTCCGCGTCACCGTTCATGCACCGGCCGGTGCGGAACCGGTCGTCGAACATCTCGTACAGCGCGGGGCGCTCACTGGCCATGCTGGTCCTCCCCCTCCGGGCCACTCGGCCCGACCGAAGCATTTTCGGCTTGGTTCGATGATTGCAGGATCAGATATGGTGAGCACAAGAAGGTGTCGAATGGAGAGTTGTGGATCACATCGATCGGCAGCTGCTGGCGCAGCTCCAGCAGGACGCCACCCGGTCCTACGCGGCGCTGGGGGAGGCCGTCGGCCTCTCCGCCGGGGCGGCCCACGAGCGCGTGCGGAAGCTGCGGGAGCGAGGCGTCATCCGGCGCACCACCGTCGAGGTGGACCCGGCGGCGGTGGGCAGCGGGATCCTGGCCTACGTGATGGTCGACTCGACCTCCTGGATGGGTGATTCGACCGAGGCCTTCGCCGCGCTGCCCGAGGTCGTGGAGGCGCACGTCATCGCGGGCAGCGCGTCGGTGCTGCTGAAGGTCAGGACGGCCACCACCGAGGGGCTGCAGGACGTGCTGCGGCGGATCTACGCGATCGACGGGGTCAGCGGGACCCAGGCCACGGTGGTCCTGGAGACCTTCTTCGAGCGACCGGTGTCCCCGGCGGAACCCGGAGCGGTGTGAGGGGAGTTGCCGGTACGCCGGCTGCGGTGGCCGTCAGTGGGACCGGAGTCGGCGGAGGGCCGCCACCGGGTCAGCGGCTCGGGTGACGGCCCGCCCCACGACGACGTGGGAGGCGCCCGCGGCGAACGCGGCGGCCGGCGTGCCCGACCGGGCGTGGTCGCCGGGAGCGTCGCCGGGAACCGTCACTCCCGGCGTGACGATCAGCGCGTCGTCGGGCAACGACGCGCGCAGGGCCGCCACTTCACCTGCCGACGCGATCACCCCGTGGCATCCGGCCCGCTCGGCCAGGCGGGCCAGCCGGAGCACCTGGCCACCGGTCGGGCCCGCCACGCCGACGTCGGCGAGGTCGGCGTCGGTCATGCTGGTGACGACGGTCAGCGCCAGCACCCGCAGCCGCGGGAAGTCACGTGCCGCGTCTACGGCGGCGGCCATGATGCCCGCCCCTCCCATGCCGTGCACGGTCACCATGGAGACGCCCAGCCTTCCCGCGGCGCGGACCGCTCCGGCCACGGAGTGCGGGATCTCGAACAGCTTGAGGTCCAGGAACACGTCGTTGCCCCGCGCGACGAGCTCCCGCACGACATCGGGCCCCACGGTGGTGAGCAGCTCGAGCCCCACCTTGTAGAAGCGGCACTCGGCCCCGAGCGTGTCGACGACACGTCGTGCGTCCTCGCGGTTGTCGTGGTCCAGGGCGACGATGATCCGTCCGGCGGTCTCCATGCCCCCATGGTGAACAATTCGCTGGGCCGCGGTGGCGGAACCTGCCACGATCCTCGGATGGGTGCATTGGACGCCGTCGCGCAGAGGGTCGCAGGCGGGGCCACCGTGACGTTCCGGCCCAGCGGGGCCTCGATGACGCCGCTGATACGGAACCGTCAGCAGGTGGTCGTCGCACCGGTCGACCCGGCGAGGGTCGAGGTCGGGGACGTCGTCCTCGCCCGCGTCGCCGGGACGGTGTACCTCCACCTGGTGTCCTCCGTGGACCCCGCCAGGAAGCGGGTGCAGATCAGCAACAACCGCGGCCGCGTCAACGGCTGGACAAGCCACGACCGGGTCTTCGGCATCTGCGTGGCGGTCGACGGCGTCGCCAGGCCACGGACCGAGGGCAAGACCCGCGACCCGGCTCGCGACGCCGAACCGGACCTCAGTGGCGGAACGGCTTGATCAGGGCGCGGATCTGGTCCGCGGCGCCCCAGTCGTGGTCGAACATCGCGACGAGGGCCAGGGACTGCCGCAGCTGGATCAGCGGCATCCGGGCACGCCACCCGGCGTCCAGCCCGGTCAGCTCCGCGTACACGTCGAAGAACCGCGCGGCCTCCGGCGGATGCGGGGAGCACCACAGGTGCGCCAGGTCGACCTCGGCCCACGTGTAGGAGACGGCCGGGTCGATCAGCGCGGGGCGGCCGTCCCCGGTGGCGAGGACGTTCTGCGCCCAGAGGTCGCCGTGGGTCAGGCAGGCGGGCCGGGGCGGCAGCAACTCGGGCAGCCGCTCGCACAGCCGCTCCAGCGCCCGCCGGTCCTCCGGTCCCAGGGCCGCCTCGACGCGGCGCTCCGGCAGCCACCGCAGCAGCCGGCGCCGGGCGAAGAACTCGTAGCCGTCGTCGGTCCACGCGTTCTCCTGGCGGTAGCGCCCCAGCCAGTTGTCACGTTCCCAGCCGAACCGGTCGTGCACGGTCGAGGTGTGCAGCCGCGCCACCTCGTGGGCCAGCCGCTCCCAGAAGGCCTCGTCCCCGGCCGGGCGCTCACCCAGCGCGGACAGCACCAGCAGCTCACGGGTCGCCAGCACCACGTCAGGGGTGGCCAACGCGCCGCGCTCCCGCAGCGCGCCGAGTCCTTCGGCCTCCGCCGCGAACAGGTCGTCGGCCGGGATGTCCGCGAACGACTTCACGAAGAGCGGCGGGGCGCCCGGACGGACGGCGAGGCCGGCGACCGCGGCCATGCCGCCCTCCACCGGTTCCACGGAGGTGACGTCGGTCAGTCCGGCGTCGTGAAGGCGGTCGAGGAGGATCGAGGTGGTCTGCACGAGTGGGCAGGCTAGCGGCGGGCGCGGGGCGGCGCGAGAGGGTTTCCGCCCTGCGGACGGGGCCCGGCGCGGCAGTTGCGCGAGGGGCGCCGTCGTCCCCCTTCGCGTGGGCGGCCCGCGGACCGGCGGCCCCCCGCGGACATGGCGGCCCCCGCGGGCCTGGCGGCCACACCCCCGCCGTGTCACAGGGACGAGGGCCGTCTCGTCCCAGGGGATGAAGGAACGCAGCCGCCAGGACGAAGGAGCACACCATGGACGCACGGCTCAACTACTTCGCGAGCCCCACCGCCGGGAAGGCACTCAAGCAGTTCATGGCCGTGGGCAGGACCCTCAAGGAGTCGGCGCTGCCCGCGGCCACGCACGAGCTGGTGTCCCTGCGGGTCAGCCAGATCAACGGGTGCGCCGCCTGCGTCGACATGCACACCAAGGAGGCGGAGGCGGCGGGCGAGACGGCGCCGCGGCTGCACCTGGTGGCGGCCTGGCGGGAGGCGACCGTCTTCACCGAGGCCGAGCGGGCCGCCCTGGCACTCGCGGAACAGGGCACCCGGGTCGCCGACGCGGGTGAGGGGGTCAGCGACGAGGTCTGGGAGCGCGCCGCCCGCCACCACGACGAGGACCAGCTCGCCGCGCTGGTCCTGCTGGTCGCGTTCATGAACACGGCGAACCGGCTGAACATCATCGCCCGGCAGCCCGGCGGCGACTACCAGGCCGGTCAGTTCCACTGAGTGTCCCGTCCGCAGAACCCGCGAGGAGAGCGCCCGTGAACAAGGTCGAGGAGTTCGAGGAGCTGCGGCCCCTGCTGTTCTCGATCGCCTACCGGATCCTCGGCAGCGTGGGGGAGGCGGAGGACGCGGTCCAGGAGACCTGGCTCCGCTACGACGCCTCCGCCACCCGCCCCGACTCGGTCAAGGCGTACCTGTCCACCACGGTGACCCGGCTCGCCATCGACGTGCTGCGCTCGGCCCGGGTGCGCCGCGAGGAGTACGTGGGGCCGTGGCTGCCCGAGCCGCTGCTGAACGACCCCTACGAGGACCCGGAACGCGCGGCGGAGCTGTCCGACTCGGTGTCCATGGCCGCGTTGCTGCTCCTGGAGCGGCTCACCCCGCTGGAGCGGTCGGTGTTCGTGCTGCGGGAGGTGTTCGCGTTCGGGTTCGGCGAGATCGCCGAGGCGGTGGGCCGCTCGGAGGCGGCGTGCCGGCAACTGCTGGTGCGGGCGCGCCGGCACATGAACGAGGGACGGCCCCGCTTCGAGGCCGACCGCCGGGAACGGCAGGCGCTCGCTGCGCGGTTCTTCGAGGCCCTGTCCCAGGGAGACGTGGACGGGCTGCGGACCCTGCTCTCGGCAGACGTCCAGTCGGTCGGGGACGGCGGCGGCAAGGCGCCGCAGCTCGCCAGGGCCGTCGTCGGGGCGGACCGGGTGGCACGCCTCTTCGCCTCCGTGTACCCGCCGATGGCCGAGGCCGGGATCACCGGTGAGGAGCACGAGATCAACGGGCAGGCGGGCGCGGTCTTCCGGGACCGTGGCGGCAGGGTCCTGCACGCCCTCGTCCTCGACATCCTCGACGGGCGGATCCAGGCGATCCGCTGCGTGATCAACCCGGACAAGCTCCGCCACCTCGGCCCCGTCGCCGACGCGTGGGCCCTGCACCGGGAGGTGAAGCAGACCCTCGGGCGGCCCAGGTGAGCGGCCCGGATGAGCGGCCCCGGTGAGCGGGCCCGGTGCGGCGACGCCGCTTCCGGCGGGCCGCCTCCGGCTCCGCTGTCAGATTCCGACGGTGGAGGATCAGCTGCCCAGCGGTGGCGCCGAGTTGTCGCCCGACGAGATCGAGGCCCTGCACGCCAGGTGGTCGTCCTGCTGGACCCCCTGGGAGGTCGCGCGGCGGCTGGCCGGGATCGGCACGCCCTGGTGCGTGGCAGCCGGGTGGGCGCTGGACCTGTTCCGCGGCGAGCGGACGCGTGCGCACGGAGACATCGAGATCGCGATCCCGGCGGCCGGCTTCCCCGAGGTCCGACGCCGCTTCCCCGGCCACGTCTTCGACGCGGTGGGCGGCGGCCGCGTCTGGGAGGGCGCCCCGCCGGAGGCGCTGGCCGCCGTCCACCAGACGTGGCTTCGCGAACCAGCCACCGGCGACTACCTGCTCGACGTGTTCCGCGAACCGCACGACGGCGACACGTGGATCTACCGGCGCGACGAGCGGATCCGGCTTCCCTACGCCGACGTCGTCCGCCGCACCCCGGACGGCATCCCGTATCTGGCGCCCGAGCTGGTCCTGCTGTTCAAGGCCGGGCACACCCGCCCGAAGGACCAGGCCGACTTCGAGGCGACCGTCCCCCACCTGACCGCCACAGGGCGCGCGCACCTGGCCGCGCTGCTCGCCCGCGCACACCCGGAACACCCCTGGATCACCGCCCTGTAGCCCACGCACACCCGGCAGTTGACGGTCTGCCGACCCCGGTGACGGCGATCGCGGTGGCCGGTTCCTGCGCGTGGGCGGCGCATATCGGCCATCATGCAGAGAACCCTTTGCAGAGGACCCTCTGCAAGATAGCTTCGGCTGCATGAGCGACGACATGAGCGGCACCCCGCAGCCCGCCCCGGGCAAACCCGTGCGCCGCCTCGACGCGCGCAGCCTGCGCGGCCTGGCGCATCCCCTGCGGATGAGCATCCTCGAACTGCTGACCCTCGACGGTCCTGCCACCGGTACGGCCCTGGCGGCGCGGCTCGGGGAGAACACCGGCACCGTGAGCTGGCACCTGCGGCACCTCGCCGAGCACGGCTTCATCGAGGAGGAGACCGGCCGGGGCACCAAGCGGGAACGCTGGTGGAGGGTCGTGGACGAGACCAAGGTGCTGGAGACCGCCGAGTTCCGCGACGACCCCGCCACCCGGGGCGCGCTCTCCGTCTACCTGCACGAGGTGGTGCAGCAGTACTTCAACCGGGTCACCACCTACCTGAGCGAGAGCTGGGACGAGGAGTGGCAGGGGGCCGGCACCCTCTCCGACCGGCGGGACCTGCGGCTGACGGCGCAGCAACTCACGGCGATGAACGCCGAGTTGCTGGACGTGATCGCCCGCCACGCCCCCGCACCGGGCGAGCGGCCGGAGCCCGGCGCGCTGCCCGTCGTCGTGCAGCTCCAGTCGTTCCCGCGCAAAGAGCGGGGCACGGCGTGAGCCGGGCGGCAGGTCCCGGCCTGCTGCGGCGGCACCGCGACTTCCGTCTGCTGTGGTGCGGGGAGACGGCCGGCAAGTTCGGCTCGTCCGTCACCTCCGTGGCGATGCCCCTGGTGGCCGTCTCGACCCTGGAGGCCGGCGCCTTCGAGGTCGGGCTGCTCGGCGCCTCCGCCTGGCTGCCGTGGCTGGTCATCGGTCTGCCGGTCGGGGCGTGGGTCGACCGGATGCGGCGCAGGCCGGTCATGCTGACGGCCGCCGCGGTGTCCTTCCTGCTCTTCCTGGCGGTCCCGCTCGCGGCGTGGGCCGGCTTGCTGAGCGTCGGGCTGCTGATCGTCGTCGCGCTGCTGACCGGCACCGCCGCCGTCTTCTTCCAGACCGCCTACAGCGCCTACCTTCCCAGCATCCTCGCCCCGGAGGACCAGCCCGAGGGCAACGCGAAGCTGCACGGCAGCGCGTCCGCCGCACAGATCGCGGGGCTGGGCTCGGCCGGTCTGATCGGGCAGGTGGCGGGCGCGGTCAACGCGATGTTCGCCAACGCGGCGACCTTCCTCGTGTCGCTGCTGTGCCTGGCCGGCATCCGGCACCGCGAACCCCGCCCCGAGCCGGCCACCGCCCGGCCGAAGGCGCTGCTGCAGGAGGTCGGGGAAGGCCTGCGGCTGGTCGCGGGCGACCGGTGGCTCCGCAGTCTCACGCTCTTCGGCGCCACCTCCAACCTCGCCCTGATGGCCTACCAGACGATCCAGGTCGTCTTCCTGGTCGACACCGTGGGCCTGACGCCGGGAGCGGTCGGCGGACTCATCGCCGCCACCAGCGCGGGAGGCGTCGCGGGCGCGTTCGTCGCCCGCCGGATCGCCGCCCGGATCGGCACCGCCCGGGCGATGCTGGTCTTCGAACTGGGGCTCGCCGGACTCGTGTTGCTCGTCCCGGCCACCCACGCCGGAGCGGGGCTGGCGCTCTTCGTGGCGGGCGGCTTCTGCGTCTCGGCGGGTGTGGTGGCCGGGAACGTCGTCAAGGCGAGTTTCCAGCAGCGCTACTGCCCGCCCCGCCTCCTCGGCCGGCTCACCGCGAGCACCGCGTTCCTCAACTTCGGGACGCTGCCGGTGGGCGCCCTGCTCGGCGGCTGGCTGGGTACCGTCCTCGACCTGCGCACCGCCCTGTGGATTACCACGGCCGGTGTGCCGCTGGCCGCGCTCGTCCTGCTCTTCTCACCCGTCGGCCGCACCCGCGACCTGCCGACGACGCCCCGCCCGGAACCCGGGCCGGCGCCCCGCCCCCTGGAGCGGCAGGGAGGGTGAGGACACGCGCGGCGGTCGCGGCCCCGCGAGGTCACCGCCCCGGCCAGGAGTATCCGAGGGCCTCGGCGAACTCACGGGAACCGCCGCACACGTCGCCGGCCCGGCGCGGATCCTCGGCCGTCAGCAGGTCCTCCAGGCGCGGGACCTGGTCGGCCGGAGCCTCGTCGGTGACCGGGAGGGCGAGGCGGAACCGCAGCCAGGGACGGCCCTCCCGCAACGCGGACCGGCCCGGGTGGAACAGCAGGAGGGTGATCCGGTCGGGCTCCCGGTGCCAGGCGGAGACGCTTCCCAGTTCGCACGCGAACCGGCCGGGCCGGTCGGCGTGGCCCCGGAGCCGTTCCTCCAGGAGCCGGGCGACCGTCCGGGCCGGCCACTCCCAGCGGTGGTCCGCCGAGGCGCGGCGGATCTCCGCCTCGTACTGGTCGAGCGCGAAGCGGAGTTCGGGGAGGGTGAAGGAGGCGTCGTCCGGGTCGCGCCAGTCGCTCCGTACGACCTGCCCGCCTTCGCGCCGGACGGTGACGTACACGGCCCCGCAGCAGCCCTCCGAGCACTCCGCCTCCGCGATCCGGACCCGGCGCGGGGTGCCGGTCGCGAACAGCGGCGAGTCCGGCCCCAGCAGTCGGCCCGGGTCCTCCGCGGGGCCCTTGTCGAACACGCCGGCCAGGAGGTCCCGGCCGTCGACGACCGGCCGGCACTCCACGGCTCCCTGTGAGGTTCCGAGGGGCGGCACCGCGACATGGAGGGCCAGCCGGGCCGGTGCGAGGCCGGCGGTCGTGGGTGCGGTGCTCATCGGCGGCCCGACCTGATCCACCGCCACGCGAAGGCGCAGGTGACGAAGGGGGCGACCAGCAGGGAGAGCATCCACAGGCCCACGCTCGCCGGTGAGTACACGTAGTACTGCCACCGGGGCGGCAGCAGCGACGGCGCGACCAGGAGGAGGAACAGCACCACCCAGGTGAGCAGCACCACCGCCGCCGCCCGCACCACCGTCATCGCCGCCTCCTCGTCACCGACCCGGCGCCCGGGTTCTCCTGCCGAGGTCCGGCGACACCCTATGCGGCGGGCCCGGGGGCGCGGGCGGCGCCCCCGGGCCGGGTCGTGCCGTCAGAGGAGTTCGGCCTGCTCCGGGGTGGGCGGCAGGGAGAGGTACAGGCGGGTGCCCTGCGGGCGGAAGCCGGCCCGTTCGTAGACGCGGCGGGACCCCTCGCCCGAGTACTCCAGCCAGACGGATCCGGCGCCCCGGCCGAACATCGCCTTCGCCACCGCGGCGGTCACCGCGGCGGCGACACCGCGGCCGCGGAAGGCCGGGCGGGTGCCGACGCCGGACAGTTCGGCCGTGCCCTCCGCCGGCGCGGAGCAGGACGCCCCGCCGAGGACCCCGGCCCCGGGATCGCGGACGAAACGCACGGCGCCGCCGTTGAGTTCGGTGTTCCGCAGACGCTCCGCGCCCTCCTTCGAGGACCCGAACAGTCCGCCGAACGCCTCGGCCAGCGCGGCGTCGAGCTGCGCGAACTCCTCGTCGGTGGCGGGCGTCTCCACGCGCGGGGAGCCGGCGGCCGTGGGGAGGACCAGCGTGCCCGGCGTGCACACGAGGTACTCGTGCACCGCCTCGGTGCCGAACCCGGCGGCGCGCAGAGCGGGTTCGACGGCGGGTGCGGCCTGCGGCGCGAACTCCAGCCGGGGCAGCAGGCCGCGCTCCCGGAAGAGGCCGGTCAGCGACGCGACGTCGCTCCTGGTCGGTTCCGCGCCGGGCAGCGGGGTCGCGTAGTTGAGGTACGGGCTGTCCGTGCCGGGCATGAAGCCCGCGACGAAACCCCCGGTCTCGACGACCTCGGGACGGCGGCGGAGATTGGCTACGGCAAAACTCTGGACCTGGTTGTCCATGGTGGTGATCGACCTCACGAAGTCTCAGCTGGATCCGCGCCGACGACGAACCCGGTGACGGGCGACGAATTGAGGGCGCGGCGGAGTGGCGGTGCGCGAAGGCACCGATACGTGGGGCCGCCGTGGGAGACGGCGTGGCAGACCGAGACCGCGTGAAGCGGGTGCTCAGTGCCGACGGCGGCCGCTGAGGGGCGCCGCAACCATGGACTTCGTTCCTCACCGTGAGTGTGGCCCGCGTGATCGCGGACGACGTCCACCTTGGCACGCCGGCGGGCGGCGGGCAAGCCATATATCCAGGTGAGCGACCGGGGGGACCCGCATAGGGTGCCCGGCATGAGACGCACGGACCGCGTGGCCGACGACGGGACCTGGACCGGCCTGGCCCTGGAGGCGGAGGGCCGCCCGCGCCCCGGCCTGTGCCTGTTCGCCGGCGACGGGCGGATGCTGCTCACCCAGGAGACGCGGCCGGTCCTCCTCGCCGCGGTGAGCGGCGACCACTGCGAGGTCAGGTTCTGGCGCACCGACGCCTACCGTTCCGTCCTCCCGCCCTGGCGTGCCGACACCGCGCGCGACCTGGCCGGGCGGCCCGACCGCTGGGCGCACCGCTTCGCGGAAGGCCTGGCCGCGACGCCGGGCGGCCCGCTGCACGACGGGCGGTGGCTGCTGACGCCGCAGGGCCCGCCGCACTGGAACCGCGGGTCCCGCCCGCCGACGGAGTACTGGGGCGAGATGATCGTCGAGGGCCATCCCGACGGATCCGTCGACTGGTTCTCCTTCCACGGTGACTGGACCCTCCTGCCGCTGCGTCCGATGCCCGGCGAGGACGACGCCCGGGTCAAGGCGTACCGCAAGCAGGCCCGCGAGGGCGTCCTTCCGCCCGTCCTGCTGTGGTGGGTCAGCGGTCTGTACTGCCACGTCGTCCTCGACGGTCACGCCCGGCTCGCCGCCGCCCTCGCCGAGTCCGTCGATCCGCCGCTGCTGCACCTGGTGCGCACGGCCCCGGGGGACGAGGTGGTGGCGGGCACCCGCCGGGCCGTGGAGTGGTACGAGGCCGAACTGGCGCGGTTCGCCGCGCTCCGCGTCCGCCACGGTGACGTGGTCCCCGACGGAGCCGGGAGCGCGGGCCCGGTCCTGGCCCGTCGGCTGGAGGAGCTGCGCACGGCGACCCGCCCCACCTGGGCCTGGCCGCTGCCCGGCGGAACCGAGGGGTGGCGCCGCGTCGTCCGGGAGACGACGGGCGGCGCGTGGGACGGGAGTTGACCGCCCCCACCGTGCCTCGGCGGCCGGCCGTGAGGGACCGGTCCAGGCACGAGAGACGTCGAGGTGGGCCGGCCGCGCCGCGTCAGGCGAGCCAGTAGCAGGGGAGCCGGAGCAGGTCGACGACGCGCGCTGCCACGGCCGCCGCGTGCGGCGGCGCGTCCTCACCGGCGATGCCCCGGTTCAGGTGCAGGTGGAGCGACTGCAGCGTGGCGAAGGTGTTGAACGCCCAGACCGGCACCGGCCCGGGACCGCCGCCCTCCAAGGCGTCCGCCACCACGTCCAGCCAGCCGGTCGCCTCGTCGGCCCGCAGCCCGGGGGCCTGGAGGACACGGGTGAGCGCCCGGGCCAGCCGTGCGTCCTCCAACTGCTCGTAACGGTGGGCCGCCCCGGGGGCGGTCATCCGGCGGGCGCAGAGCTCGAGCAGGTCGGTGCGGCGACCGGGCAGCGCCTTCGCGAACGCGGCGGCCGCGTCCGCGCCGTGGGCCACCGCGTGCAGCCAGCCCAGGGTGTCGTCCCAGCCCCGGGTGTCCTCCTCCGCCGGGTACCAGGCGCTGAAGGCGGCGTACCAGCGCTCCGTGGCCGCCTCCGTCACCAGGCCGGGAACGGCGGCGGAACGGGTCAGCACGCAGCTCAGGAGCAGCGGCGCGAAGGCCCGCGCCTGTACCTCGGGGTGCGCGAACCGTTCGGCGGCGCGGTCGCCGAGCTCATCGAGGACGTCGTCGAGAACCCCTTCCCTGATCCAGCGCGCGGCCGCCGTGTAGGCGTGGTCGTCGCGGACCACCGGGTCGGGCGAGACCAGCATCGCCGACAGTTCCCCGGCGAGACGGGACGCCGGGACGGCCTCGGGCACGGGGAATCCGCCGGCCGTGATCGACGGCCAGTCGGTAAGGGCAGTGGTCATCGCCCCAGCCTGGCACAGCCGCCCGCGCCGGGTGAACGGTCACAGCAGCGGCGGCTCAGGTGAGGTTCAAACCGCCGTCGAGGACGATCACCTCACCGGTGAGGTACCTGCTGCCGATCACCGACGCGACCAGGTCGGCCACGTCCTCGGGCCCGGCAGGCCTGCGCATCGGCGAGCGCTCCCGCCACAGCTCGTGCGCCTGCGCCCAGTCCCTGGTCATCGGGGTGTCCACCAGCCCTGGCGCGACCGCGTTGACGCGCACCTGGGGGCCCAGCGCGGCCGCCAGCAGCCGGGTCACGTGGTTGAGCGCCGCCTTGCTCGCCGCGTACGGCACCGACGAACCCTTGGGGCGCACCCCGGCGTGACTGGTGATGTTGACGACGCTGCCGCCCGCGGAGGCCTCGCGCAGCGCCGGCAGGGCCTCCGTGCACAGCACCCACGGCGCGATCAGGTTGACCTCCATCAGCCGCCGCCAGTCCGCGGGCGACGCGGCGGCCAGGTCGTCGTGCGGGATCGGCCAGCTGATGCCCGCGTTGTTCACCAGCACGTCCAGCCGCCCGCACCGCGCGAGCGCCGTCGCGACCAGGCCCCGGGCCTCCTCCTCGACCTCCAGGTCGGCCCGCACGTACTCCCCGCCCAGCTCTGCCGCCAGCGCCCGCCCGGCCTGCGCGCTGCTCCGCGAGTGCACCACCACCCGCATCCCGTCGGCGGCCAGCCGCCGCGCGACGGCCTCCCCGATGCCCGAGGTGGACCCGGTGACCAGGGCGACCGGGCGGTCCGCTTCGTCGATGCTCATGCCGCGGATCCTGCCACGACGGCCCGCGGGCCCCGGAGGCGGCGGGGGCGGGGCGGAGGGCGGAGAGCGGGCGCGGTCAGCCTTCGGCGTCCGGACCCGGACCCGGGTCCGCGGCGAACCGGCGCACGGCGGCGCGCTGCCGGCCGGTGACGCGCACGACCACCCACGGCAGGAGGAAGAAGGCCAGGACGCCGGCCGCGAAGTGCAACGCGACCGCTCCGGCGGGATGCGGCCCGCCCCAGGCGTCGGTCGGGTACGGCTCCCAGCCCCAGAGGGGATAGGTCAGGTTGCGGACCGAGACGACCACCCACCCGGCGGCCGCGGCGAACGACAGCGTCGCCAGCACCAGGTCGACGAGAAGGAGCAGGACGGCGCCCCGGACCCGGCCGGTACGGCGCGGGCCGAGGTGCTCGCCGAAGAAGAGACGCAGCCGCAGGCGCTCGAAGGCGGGACCGGCGGCCCCGGCCACCAGGAGCGCCGCCAGCAGCACCAGCAGACCCAGCGCGGGACGCCCGCCGTCGTCCGCGGCCCGCATCAGCGGCTGCGGCGCCACCACCAGGACGGCGACGAGCGGCAGCAGCAGCGCGTACAGCAGGTGCCGCCAGGTGTCGCGTCGGAACGGAAGGGTCACCAGCGTCCGGAGACGGGCGGCCGGCGCCGGGGGCGAGGCGGAGGCGGGGCGCGCGGCGGGGGCGGGGCTCATCGGCGCTCCTCCCCGGCGGGACGGCCGGTCAGGTGTGACGCCAGGTCGTCCAGGCCGTCCACGTTCCAGTCCGCGCGCGCCGACGGCGTACCGGCCCAGAAGTGGCCCAGCGCGCCCCGCCGCACGTGCGCGGTCCGGAAACCCGCCTCGCGTGCCGGCAGGAGGTCGTTGGCCGGGTGGTCGCCCACGTACACGGTCTCCCCGGGCTCCGCGGGCACCCAGTCGGCGAGCCGCTCGAAGAAGGCGGGGGAGGGCTTCTCGACCCCCCAGTCGCCGGAGACGGCCAGCGCGTCGCACGGAAGGTCCAGGGCGCGCAGGCAGCGGCCCGCGCCGCTGCTCTGGTTGCCGGCGATACCGACCCACACGCCCGAGGACCGCAGGGCGGCCAGCGCGCCCCGGACGTCCGGGTACAGGTCGGACTCGTCGATCACCTCGCCCAGGCCGGCCGCCTCGCGGGCCCGCCACTCGGCGGCCACGTCGATGCCCGGGCGCACCAGCGGCAGCGCGTCCTGGTTGTGCCCGCCCCGGGCGACGACCGCGCCGACGAGCGCGGAGAGAGTGTGGCGGCGGACCCCGAGCCAGTCGGCCCAGTCCGACCAGTACCGGTCGTCGCCGATGAGCGTCTCACCGACGTCGAAGACGGCTGCGCGGATCATGGAGGCCTCCTGTCACCCGGACGTCGACGGCTGGGCGGTGCCCCCACATCATGGCCGCCGGGGCGCCGGAGCGGCGCCCGTTCGGTGATCCTCCCGTCGGCGGTCCCGGGCCTCGCGCGGCCGGCCCTCGGCCTCCGCCACCCGGGCGGGCCCCCGGGGCGAGTAACCCGTCGCCGCCTGGGGACCCGGGCGGCGGAGGCGAGGCCCGTGGGTCAGTTCACGCAGCTGAGAAAGCACATGTCCGCAGGACGCCGGCCGCTCGAGGGCAGGGTCGTGGTGGTGACCGGAGCCGCCCGGGGAGTGGGGGCCGCGCTGGCGCGGGACCTCGCCGGGCGCGGGGCCGTCGTCGCCCTGCTGGGCCACGGACAGGCTCGCCTGGAGGCCGTGGCGGCGCAACTGCCCACCCGGGCGCTGTCCGTGGCGGTGGACGTCACCGACGATGAAGCCATGGCCCAGGCCGCCCGCACGGTGCGGGAGAGGCTCGGACCGCCCTCCGCGGTGGTGGCGAACGCGGGCATCGCCGAGGGCGGGCCCTTCGTCGACTCCGACCCCGCGCTGTGGCGGCGGGTCATCGACGTCAACCTCACCGGGAGCGCGGTCACCGCACGGGTGTTCCTGCCCGACCTGCTGCGCACCCACGGATACTTCCTTCAGGTCGCCTCGCTGGCCTCGTTCGGCTCCGCGCCCATGATGAGCGCGTACTGCGCCTCCAAGGCCGGCGTGGAGGCCTTCGCCCACTCGCTGCGCGCGGAGATGGCGCACCGGAAGGTGGGCGTGGGCATCGGCTACCTGAACTGGACCGACACCGACATGATCCGGGACGGCGACAAGTACCCCGTGCTGCGGGAGCTGCGCGGTCACATGCCGCCGCCGGCCCGGCGGATCTACCCCGTCACCACCGTCGCCCGAAGGCTCGGTGACGCGGTGGAGAAGCGCCGCGCCGCCACCTACATCCCCGTATGGCTGCGCGCCGTCCAGGGGATCCGCGCGGCGATGCCCGCCGTGGTGACCGCGGTCGCCCGGCACGAGCTGCCCCGGCTGGAGGCCGAGGGACCGCTGGAGGCCACCGGCCCGCTGGGCGCGGGCGGCGCCGCCGACCGCGCCGCCCACCCGGCCGCACCCCGGCCCACCTGAGCCTCCTGACGCCCGGCCGCCGGGCTCCTGTCACCCGGTGACGGCCGAGCGTCCTGTCCCGTACGCCCCCGCCCCGCGAACCCGTGCCCCGGGGTTCGGGCCGGGCGCGACGGGGCACCCGGCCCGCGACCTTCGGCGGCGAGGCGCCGACCGGGACGCGGACGCGGGAGACGGCATGGCCAAACGGCACCGGTTGATCAAGGCGACGCCCGAGGCGGTCTGGGAGATCCTCGCGGACGGCGAGCGCTACGCGGACTGGGTGGTCGGCACCGCCCGCTCCGAGCCCGTGCGCGGCACCTGGCCCGAGGTGGGCGCGGCGATCGCCTACGAGGTCCGTCTCGGCCCCCTGCGGCTGCACAACGAGACCGTGGTGCGCCGCTGCGTCCCCGGCCGGGAGCTGGAACTCGAGGCCAAGGCGGGGCCGCTCGGCACCGCCAGGATCGCGCTGGACGTCCGGTCCTGGGGCGACGACACCCTGGTCGTCGTTGACGAGCATCCGCTGCGCGGAGCCGGCGGAATGATCCACAACGTGGGCGTGGAGGCGCTGATCCAGCTGCGGCACCGCGAGATGCTGCGGCGCCTGGAAGAGGTCTGCGAGGAGGCGCGCCGCCCCGCCGCGGCCGACGGACGGAGCGGACAGGCCGGCGGCAGCCCCGCGCCCGCCGGAGCCTGAGGAGACGGACATGCCCGATGCCGTGGTGATCGGCGCCGGCCCCAACGGGCTGGTCGCCGCCAACCTGCTCGCTGACGCCGGCTGGAGCGTCGTCGTCCTGGAGGAGCAGCCCGAGCCGGGCGGGGCGGTGCGGCACGACCGGGGCGTCGACCCCGACTTCGTGCACGACCTGTTCAGCGCGTTCTACCCGCTCGCCGCCGCCTCGCCGATCGTGGAGGGCCTGCGGCTCGACCGGTACGGGCTGCGCTGGCGGCAGGCCCCCCGGGTGGTGGCGCACCCGCTCACCGACGGACGGTGCGCCGTCCTCGGCCGCACCCTCCCGCAGACCGTCACCTCGCTGGAGGGCTTCGCGGAGGGCGACGGCGAGTCCTGGCGCGAGCTGCACCGCATCTGGGACCGGCTGCGGCCCGACCTTCTCGACGCGCTGTTCACGCCCTTCCCGCCGGTCAAGGCGGGCGCCCGGCTGGCCATGAAGCTACGCGGCACCGGCGGCCTGCGGCTGGCCCGCAGCCTGGTGCTGCCGGTGCGGCGGCTCGGGGAGGAGGAGTTCCAGGAGGAGGGCGGCCGGCTGCTGCTGGCCGGCAACGCCCTGCACGCCGACCTCCCGCCCGAGGCGGCCGGCAGCGGCGGCTTCGGCTGGCTGATGGCCATGCTCGGCCAGACCTACGGCTTCCCCGTGCCCGAGGGCGGCGCCGGGCAGCTGACCGCCGCGCTGGTGCGGCGGCTGGAGGAACGCGGCGGCGCCGTGCGGTGCGGGCAGCGCGTGGTGGAGGTGGTGGTCCGGCAGGGCACCGCGGTCGCCGTGCGCACCGCGACCGGGGACACCGTGGACGCCCGGCGGGCGGTCCTCGCCGACGTCTCCGTGCCGGCCCTCTACGGCGAACTCGTCGCCCCCGAGCACCTGCCCGCCCAGCTCCTCGACGACCTCAAGCGGTTCCAGTGGGACTTCGGCACCGTCAAGGTCGACTGGGCGCTCGACGGCCCTGTCCCCTGGTCGTCGCCGGAGGCCGGCCTGGCCGGCACGGTGCACCTCGCGGACGGGCTGGACGAGCTCACCCGCTTCGCCGCGCAGCTCGCCATGGGCCGGATCCCCGACCGCCCGTTCTGCGTCCTCGGCCAGATGACCACCGCCGACCCCACCCGCTCCCCGGTCGGCACCGAATCGGCGTGGGCGTACACCCACGTCCCGCACGAGGTGCGGGGCGACGCCGGGGAGGAGGGCATCACCGGCGCCTGGGACGACGACGAGGCCCGGCGGATGGCGGACCGCATGGAACGCCAGGTGGAACGCTTCGCGCCCGGCTTCCGCGACCGGATCCGGGCCCGCCGCATCCTCTCCCCGCCGACCCTGCAGGCGATGGACGCCAACCTGCGCGACGGCGCCATCAACGGCGGCACCACCGCCATGCACCAGCAGCTGTTCTTCCGCCCCCTCCCCGGCACGGGCCGCCCCGAGACAGCCGTGCGGCGCCTGTTCCTGGCGTCCGCCGCCGCCCATCCCGGCGGCGGAGTGCACGGCGCGCCCGGGGCCAACGCCGCCCGCGCCGCGCTGCACGGGCGCCTGCCCGGAGGCCTTCCGGGCGGCATGGCCCGCGTCCAGCGGCTGCTGACCCGGCGGGACCGCACGGGGGAGCCGAAGCCGGTGCCGGACGAGTGGTGAAGCCGCCCGCCCGGCATGGGGGCGGCCGTGTCCGGGCAGGCTCGCCGTAGGGCCCGTCCGGCCGCGGGTGGCCGCGCACCACCGCGGACGGACCGCGAGGAGGGAGACCACCGATGGCCGCGTACTTCGGCAACGCCGCCGATGACCTGGTGCCCGACGGCCTGGCCGGCTTCGCCAGGGCCCACGCGTCCCTGCTGGTCCACGACACGGAACACGGCTACCTGCTGGCCCGGGACACCGCACCCGGACGCCGGGTCGGGCTGCTCTCCGGCGGCGGCTCGGGCCACGAGCCCCTGCACGCCGGGTTCGTCGGACGCGGCATGCTCGACGCGGCCGTCCCCGGGCGGATCTTCGCCTCCCCGCACAACCGCTCCCTCTACGAGGCGTCCGTGGCGGCCGCCCGCGAGGACGGTGTGCTGCACATCGTCAAGAACTACACCGGCGACCGGATCAACTTCGGCATCGCCGCCGAGCGCCTGGCCCACCGCGGCATCCCGTGCGCCCGGGTGCTGGTCGACGACGACCTCGCCTCCGACTCCGAGGACATCCGCGCCGGACGGCGCGGCACCGGCGGCACCGTGCTGGTCGAGAAGATCCTCGGCGCGGCCGCCGACGGGGGTCTCGGCCTGGACGAACTCGCCAAGCTCGGTCACGACCTGGTCGCCCGCTGCCGCACCCTCGCGGTCGCCTCGCGGGCCCACACCGCACCCGGCACCGACCACCCCGCCTTCGAACTCGACCCCGGACAACTCGAGTTCGGCGTCGGCATCCACGGCGAGCGGGCCGACCGGGCCCGCGTCCACGGCCCGTCGCGCGAACTGGTCGCCGAGATGACCGGGGCACTCCTCGAGGCGCTCGCCCCGGCACCGGGCGACCCTGTGATCGCCCTGGTCAACGGCCTGGGATCGGTCACACCGCTGGAGCTGTACGGCGTCTTCGGGGAGCTGGCCCGGCTGCTGGACGACCGGGGGCTGGTCCTCGCGCGCTCCCTGGTCGGCGACTACGTGACGGCGCTGGACATGCGGGGGTTCTCGATCACGCTGATGGTGGCCGACCCCCTGGTGCTCGAGCGGTACGACGCGCCCGTGCGGACCGCCGCGCTCCACTGGTGACCAGCACCTTTCCCAGGATCGTCGGAGGCCCACGATGACCACGCACACCGTCCCGTTCGACGGCGCCTTCACCGACGGGTGGATGCGCCGCTTCGCCGAGTCCGCGCGGGCCGCCGAGCCCGAACTCACCGCGCTCGACCAGCAGTCCGGCGACGGCGACTTCGGCGTCAACCTCAACGCGGGCACCCGCGCCGCGCTGCTCCGGCTCGACGCCCTCGACACCGGTGCCGGGGAGCTTCCGGCCGCGGCACCGCTGGACGCCGCGGCCACCGCCTTCCTCGACGAGGTCGGCGGCACCAGCGGCCCTCTGTTCGGCCTGCTCCTCCAGTCGCTCGCCGCAGCGGCCGCCGCCGAGGCCCCCATGCTGACGACGCCCGCCCTGGCCGAGGGCATCGCCGAGGGCCTCGCCGCCATCCGCCGGGTCGGCGAGGCGGAACCCGGTGACAAGACGCTGGTCGACGCGCTCCACCCGGCCGCCGGGACGCTCGCCGCCGCCGACGCCGCGACCCCGCCGGACGTGGCCCTGCGGCACGCCGCCGAGGCCGCCTGGCAGGGCGTACGGGACACCGCGGGGCTCCGGGCCCGGCTGGGCCGCGCCGCCTACCTGCGGGAGCGCGCCACCGACGTGCCCGACCCGGGCGCCGTCGGCGTCGCGCTGTTCCTCACCTCCGCGGGCGGCACGGTCACCGCGCTGACGCCGTACCTGTCACCGGCGGTGAGCTGAACGCCCGCTCGGGCGTGATGACCGGACACGTGGTGACGGAACACGGGTCAGAAGTAGTGCTTGCGTCCGCCCACTGCGTGACCCAGCGCGCCCGCGATCCACAGCGCCGCACCGATGACCACGAGGATGATGCCGATCGTCCAGAGGACCGACAGGCCTGCGATGGCGCCGATGATCAGCAGAATGACTCCGAGGAGGATCATGATCGCCTCCAGTGAGGAAGTAGTGCCGATTCCAGTGTGCTCCCACGGCGACGCGAACGCAGGGCGGGCGGACGGGCGATGCGGTGCGTCACCGGACGGCTGCGGAAGGTCCTCGCGGCACCTCCGCACGGCGCGGCGGCCGGCTGCGGGCGCGGCGTGCGAGTCGGACAGGTGACGGGCCTGTTGACGTCGGATGACAGGTGTCACGGTGCGTGCCCGAGTGGCCCGGAGCGGGCTCGGCGGCGGTTAGTGTGATCACTGCCGGCCGAGGTTTCGACCGGTGCGGTTCGCGTGAGGGAGTGGTGAGGTGACGACCGACCGGAGTGCCGCGGGGCGGCCCACGCTGGAAGCCGTCGCCCGCAGGGCGGGGGTCTCGCGGTCCACCGTCTCCCGGGTGATCAACGGGCAGCCGGCGGTGAGCCCGGACGCCGTGCGGCGGGTGCGCGAGGTGGTGCGCGAGCTCGGCTACGTGCCGAACCAGAACGCCAGGAGCCTGGTGACCCGGCGCAGCGACACGGTCGCCGTGGTGATCACCGAGCCGCAGCACCGGCTCTTCGTCGACCCGTACTTCTCCCTGCAGCAGCACGGCATCCGGCGGGAGCTCGTCGAGCGGGGCTCGTACCCGGTGCTGCTCTTCATCGAGGAGCCCGAGGACTACGCGCGGGTCGAGGACTTCCTCAGCCGCGGGCACGTCGACGGGGCGCTGCTGCTCTCGCTGCGCGCCGACGACCCGCTGCCCGACATGACGGACCGGCTCGCGCTGCCCGCCGTGTGCGTCGGCCGACGGCCGCCGTCCGGCCGGGCCGAGTCGGACCGCTACCTGTACGTCAACTCGGACAATCGTGGCGGCGCGCGCGAGGCGGTCCGGCACCTGGTGGGGCTCGGCCGCCGCGCCGTGGCGACGATCACCGGGGCGATGGAGCAGACCGCGGCGGTGGACCGGCTGCGCGGCTACCGCGACGTGCTGCCCGACGCGGCGCCGGAGATGGTGGTCGAGGGCGACTTCACCGAGGCGGGCGGCGCTGCTGCGATGCGCCGTCTGCTCGAGAGGAACCCGGACGTGGACGCGGTGTTCGTCGCCTCCGACCTGATGGCGGCCGGGGCGCTGCGGGTGCTGAGGGAGCGCGGGCGCAGGGTGCCCGAAGACGTCGCCGTGGTGGGGTTCGACGACATCCCCGCCATCGCCGAGGCCACGGACCCACCGCTGACGACCGTCAACCAGGACGCGGAGGAACTGGGGCGGCTGATGGCCCGGACCCTCCTCGACCACATCGCGGACTGCGCCGCCGGCGAGGCCGTCGACCGCACCCCCTTCACCCCCGTCATCATGCCGACCCGCCTCGTCCATCGCGCCTCCGCCTGACCTCGCAGCGCGGTCTGTGCCTGCCTTTCCTGCGGGCGGCCGGGCGGCCGGGCGGCCGGGCGGCCGGGCATGAGGGCACGGGGGCGCTTCCGCGGCGGGCGGCTCGCCCCACCGCGCGCAGGCGACGGCGCCGTACGCGCGAGACCCGCACTGCGGCGTACGGTCCCTCGGCGGAGGCCCCGCGACGCACGGGGCAGGGTCAGCCGTCGGCCCGGTCCCGTCCCCGGGCGTGGCGGAACCGGGCCAGCCCGTCCGCGAGGTCGACCAGCGGCGGGGGATACCCGAGAGCCGCCCGTTCCTCCTCCGGCAGCCGCCACGGCTCGTGCACGAACCGGTCCGCCACGTCCCGCAACTCCGGCACCCACCGCCGGACGTACGCGCCGCGGGGATCGAACCGCTTGCCCTGGACCACCGGGTTGAGCACCCGGTGCGGCCGGGTGTCCGTCCCCGTGCCGGCCACCCACTGCCAGTTCAGCTGGTTGTTGACGACGTCCCCGTCCACCAGCAGGTCGAGGAAGTGCCGCGCGCCGATCCGCCAGTCCACGTACAGGGTCTTGGTCAGGAAGCTGGCCGCCAGCAGCCGCCCCCGGTTGTGCATCCAGCCCTCGTGGGCCAGTTGCCGCATCGCCGCGTCCACCATGGGATACCCGGTGCGGCCCTCCCGCCACGCGGTGATCTCCTCGTGTGCCGCGTCCTCCCCGCGCCAGTGGTCGTCCCGGGTGCGGTAGTCCCGCACGGACGCGTCGGGGCGGGCCGCCAGCACCTGGTGGTGGAAGTCCCGCCAGCACAACTGCCGCACGAACGCCTCCGCCCCCGCACCCCCGTGCTCACGGGCCCGCCGGACCAGCTCCACCGGCGACAGCGCGCCGAAGTGCAGGTACGGCGACAGCCGGGAGGTCACGTCGCCCGCCAGGTCGTCCTGCCCCTCGTCGTAGGCGTCGATGCCCGACCGCAGCCAGTCGTTCAGCCGCCCACGCCCCGCGCTCTCCCCGCCGGGGAGCAGCCCCGGCGAGATCCCGTCCCGCCCGTCGCGGGGCGGCAGCGCCTCCCCGCGCGCCGCCTCGGGCACCCGCACGGCGCGGGGCGCCGGGAGCGGGTCGCGCAGCCGCTCCTGGGACCAGCGGCGGAAGTAGGGGGAGAACACGGCGAAGTGGTCGGTCTTCGCCGGGGTGACCGCGCCCGGCGTCACGGCGGTGATCACCGCGTCGTGGGTCCGCACCTCCACACCCCGCCCGCGCAGCGCCTCCCGCAGCCGCTCCTCCCGCCGGTGGGCGTACCCGGTGACCCCCGCGGCCAGGTGCACCTCGTCGGCCCCGCACTCCCCGGCGACCGCCGCGACCTCCCGTTCCACCGGCCCGGACCGCACCACCAGGCGTCCACCGCGCCCGCGCAAGGACGCGTCGAGGTCGGCCAGGCACGCTGCGAGGAAGGCGGCGCGGTTGGGGACGTCGAACCCGACGGCGTGCACCCCCGGGTCGCGGACGAACAGCGGCACCACCTCGTCGGCCGCGGCGAGGGCGGCGGCCAGCGGAGGGTGGTCGTGCAGCCGCAGGTCGGCGGTGAACAGGACGACCGCCACGGTCATGTCGTCGCTCCAGGTTCGGTGAGGCGGTGGAACGGGCGCGGCCCCGCCGGACCCGTCCGGCCGAGCATCGCGCCGGACACCGGGCGACGCCGGACGCCACGCCGGGCGCGGCGGCCGAGGAACGGTTCGGCAGCCCCGCGGAACCCCCGCAGAACCGCCTCGGCGCCTTCGCGTCGACGGGACAGGAGCCACGGGGGTCCAGTGCGGCCAATGACTGCATTGAGGACGGAAACCGTCCGCAATGGCCTCTACCGTGAGGTCACGAGCCGCCTCCCCGCCTCCCGGCTCCTGCCTCCCCGCCCCCGACTCCCCGGCCTCCGGCCTCCGACCTCAACAAGGACGGCACTTGAATGGCGCTCACCTCCACGCGACCGGCCACCCTGACCCGCCGGGCGCTCAACCGGGCCTTCCTGGCCCGCCAGCTCCTCCTGGAGCGCGTCCCGTCGTCCGCGCACGCGGTCGTCGAGCACCTCGCCGGCCTGCAGGCGCAGGACCCGCAGGCCCCCTACGTCGGCCTGTGGACCAGGATGCGCGACTTCGACGCCGAGGAACTGTCGACCCTGCTGCTGGAGCGGTCCGCGGTGCGTCTCGCCCTGCAGCGCAGCACCGTCCACCTGGTCACCGCCGAGGACTGCCGCTTGCTGCGCCCCACCCTGCGGCCCGGCATCGAGCGTGCCGTCGGGCCGCGCGTGTGGCGGCAGCTGGACGGCGTCGACCCCGCCGAGCTGGAGGCCACCGGGCGGGCCTGGTTGGACGAGCAGCCGCGCAGCTCGGCCGAGCTGTCGCGGCTGCTGGCCGGGCGGTGGCCCGGTCTGGACGTCTCCCTGCTGGTGGTCGCGCTGCGCGCCGCGGTGCCCCTGGTGCAGCTCCCGCCGCGCGGTCTGTGGGGCCGCTCGGGACAGCCGGTGTTCGCCACCGCCGAGACCTGGCTGTCGGCCCCCATGGCGCCGGCCCCCGACCCGGAACTGCTGGTGCGCCGCTACCTCGCCGCCTTCGGCCCGGCCTCGGTGGCGGACGTGCAGACCTGGTCCGGGCTGACCCGCCAGCGGCAGACCCTGGACGGCCTGCGGGAGGAGCTCCTGGTCTTCACGGACGAGAGGGGGACCGAACTCTTCGACCTCCCCGACGCGCCGCGCCCCGACCCGGACACCCCCGCCCCGGTGCGCTTCCTCGCCGAGTACGACAACGCGGTCCTCTCGCACGCCGACCGTTCCCGGATCGTCAGTCCCGGGAGCCAACGCCGGATGATGACCCGCAACGCCGTGATCCCCGGCACACTCCTGGTCGACGGCTTCGTGCGCGGCGTCTGGCGCAAGGAGAAGAAGGGCCGCCGGGCCGCCCGGCTGGTCGTCACCCCCTACGCCGCGCTGGGCGCGCGGGAACGCGAGGAGGTGGAGCGGGAGGGCGCCGCCCTGCTCGCCTTCCTGGCGCCCGGCGCGCACGAGGTCCTGGTCGAGCCGGCCGGCGACGCCTGACCGCGGACCTGGCCGGCAGCCGGGGGTGGCCACCTGGAACCGGATCGGAGAGGATGTCCGGTCGGCCGGTAGCCTGGCCAGTCGGTTCGGCCCGAGGAAACCCGAGGAAAGAGGAGCAGCACATGACGGACGGCGAGCGGCCCGGGCAGGACGAGCCGATCCGGGTCTTCCTGCTGGACGACCACGAGGTGGTCCGGCGGGGAGTGCACGACCTGCTCGACGACGAACCGGACCTCACCGTGGTCGGGGAGGCCGGCACGGTCGAACAGGCGCTGATCCGCATACCCGCCCTGCGCCCGCACGTCGCGGTGCTCGACGTGCGCCTCCCGGACGGCGACGGCGTGAGCGTGTGCCGCGAACTGCGGTCGCGGATGCCGGAGTTGGCCTGCCTGATGCTGACCTCCTTCGACGACGAGGAGGCGCTGCTCGACTCGATCATGGCCGGCGCCTCCGGGTACGTGCTGAAGCAGATCCAGGGCTCCGACCTGGTGTCGGCCGTGCGCGCGGTGGCCCGGGGCGAGTCGCTGCTCGACCCGAGCGCCACGGCGAGGCTGATGGCCCGCCTGCGGGGCGGACCGGAGAAGGAGGAGCAGCAGGACGAGCTGACGGGGCTCACCGAGCGGGAGCGGGAGATCCTGGCCCTCATCGGCGAGGGCCTCACCAACCGGCAGATCGGCCTGCGGCTGTACCTCGCGGAGAAGACGGTGAAGAACCACATCTCCCGTCTGCTGGCGAAGCTGGGCGTCGAGCGGCGCATCCAGGCGGCCGTGATCGCCACCCAGGCGAAGGACCGCCTGCGGCAGCAAACCGACTGAGCGCACCCGCCCGACCAGGGACCGGCCGTCCCGGGCCGGCCGGGACCGTCGGGCCCCGGGCCCGGGACCCTCGGCCGCGGCGGTGGGACCAGCGGCCTCTGCCGGGGAAGGGGCGCGGGGCGAAGACTCGGAGGAGCCTGAAGGAGGTTCCCCATGACCCGCACCATCACCGTCGGCCTGGACGGCTCGCCGGAAAGCCTCGCCGCCGCCGACTGGGCCGCCCGCGAAGCCTTCCTGCGGGACCTGCCCCTGCGGCTGGTCAACGCCGCCGACTGGCAGCCCGCCGTCTACGTCTCCGCCACCCTCGCCGCACCGCTGCCGCCGAGCGACCTGCGACAGGAGTGGTCGGCACGCCTCCTGGACGAGGCGCGGACCCACCTCGCGCACCGTCACCCCGAGCTGAGGGTCGAGTCCCAGGAACTCACCGGGCAGCCCGTCACGGCGCTGCTCCGGGCCGCGGAGGAGTCCGAGCTGCTGGTGCTGGGCTCACGCGGCCTCGGCAGGATCGCCGGGTTCCTGATCGGCTCCTTCTCCCAGGCGGTGCTGGCCCGCAGCGAGCGGCCGGTGGTCGTCGTGCGGCCCGGCGTGCACGGCGAGGCTGCGGTGGAGCGGCCGGCCGGCGACGGGGCCCCGGCCGCCCGGGAGATCGTCCTCGGCCTCGACCTGGAGAAGCCCGGTGACGAAGTGATCGCCTATGCCTTCGAGGCCGCCTCCCGCGGCGGCGCGCCCCTGCGGGTCGTGCACGGCCGGACCGTTCCCCCCTACTACTACGGCGGCGACCTCATGCCCGAGCTGCGCGAGGACCTGGCCGCGCGGGCGCCGCAGGAGCTGGCCGAGGTGCTGGCGCCCTGGCGGGAGAAGTTCCCCGAGGTCGAGGTGATCGCGCAGGCCGTGGTCGGCGGAGCCGGCTCCCACCTGATCGAGGCGTCGGCCGACGCGGCGCTGGTCGTCGTCGGCCGCAGGATCCGCCGGTCGGCGGTCGGCGCCCACATCGGCCCGGTCGTCCAGGCGCTGCTGCACCACGGCGCCGCGCCGGTGGCCGTCGTCCCGCACGACTGACCGGGGGCCCCGACCGCACAGCGACCCACCGGAAGCGACCGGGCGGCCCGCCTGGCCCGCCCGGTCCCGCCGCCCTCCGCGCCACCCGAAGACGGCGCCGGACGCGAAGACGGCGCCGGACGCGAAGACGGCGCCGGACGTCCGAACCCGCACAGCCAGCACCGCCCGTACCGCCCGTTGACGAACACCCCCTGGAGGTGGGTGCCATGACCGGCACGATCATCGTTGGATTCGACGGCTCGGCCGAGAGCCGCGCCGCGGCCGACTGGGCCGCCCGCGAGGCCCGGCTGCGGGGCTCCGCCGTCCAGCTGGTCCACGTCTGGCAGTCGATGCCGCAACCGATGGGCGAAGGCATGCTCGTGACCGCCGAGACCCGCCGCCACTGGACCGAGCGCATACCGCGTGAGGCCGCCTCCCGGCTGAGGGAGCGTCACCCCGGCCTGGAGGTCGGCGTCCAGCACGTCGACGACGCCTCCGCCCAGGGCCTGCTGGACGCCGCCCGCGACGCCGAACTGCTGGTCCTCGGCTCCCGGGCGCTCAGCGGTGTCGGCGGCTTCCTGGTCGGATCCGTCGGCCGGGCCGTGGTGTCCCGGGCCCAGGTCCCCGTCGTCCTCGTCCGCGCCGGGGAGAAGGCCGCCGACGAACACGTCGAGGACGCCCAGGGCGCCCCGTCCACCGGGACCCGCTTCCGGCCCGTCGTCCTCGGCCTCGACGCCGGCCACCCCGACGGCACGCTCATCGCGTTCGCCTTCGAGGAGGCGCTGCGCCGCGACACCCCGCTGGTCGTCAGCAGCAGCTGGTACCTGCCGCCCTACGCCGTGTACGACCTGGCGGCCGGCGTCAGCCCCCGTGACGAGCTCGCCCGTGAGGCCGCCGCCGAACTCGCCGAGGCGCTGCGGCCCTGGCGGGAGAAGTACCCGCGGGCCGAGGTCGTCGAGGCGTGCCGTCTCGGCAGCCCCGCCGACCACCTGGTCGACGCCTCCCGCGAGGCCTCGCTGGTCGTCGTCGGCCGCCGCGTCCGCCGCAACCCGCTCGGCACCCACATCGGGTCCGTCGCCCAGGCGGTCATGCACCATGCCACCGCCCCCGTCGCGGTCGTCGCCCACGACTGACGCGGCGCCGGCCGAGGAGAAGGCCGGCCGAGGAGAGAAGAGAGAACGATGAAGGCAGCAGTGGTCGAGGAGTTCGGCGCCCCGCTCGTCATCGAGGAGCGCCCCGACCCCGAGCCCGGCCCGGGCCAGGTCCGCATCCGCGTCGAGGCGTCCGGACTGTGTCACACCGACATCCACGCCGCGCACGGCGACTGGCCGGTCAAGCCGGTACCGCCCTTCGTGCCCGGACACGAGGGCGTCGGCCTGGTCGAGAAGCTCGGCGAGGGCGTCACCCACCTGTCGGTCGGCGACCGGGTCGCCGTGCCCTGGCTGGGCAGCGCCTGCGGACGCTGCGAGCACTGCCTGTCCGGCTGGGAGACGCTCTGCGAGAGCCAGGTCAACACCGGCTACGGCTGCGACGGCGGGTACGCCGAGAAGATGCTGGCCCGCGCCGACTTCGCACAGCGCGTGCCCGAGGGCGTCAGCGCCGTCGACGCCGCCCCGCTGACCTGCGCGGGCGTCACCACCTACAAGGCGCTGAAGGTCGCCGGCGTCGGCCCCGCCCAACTCGTCGCGATCTCCGGGGTGGGCGGCCTCGGCCACCTCGCCGTCCAGTACGCGAAGATCGCCGGCGCCACCGTCGTCGCGATCGACGTCACCGACGACAAGCTCGCACTCGCCCGTGAACTGGGCGCGGACATCGTCGTCGACGCCCGCACCCAGGACGTCGCCGCCGAACTCAGGCGGCACGGAGGGGCCCACGCGGCTCTCGCCCTCGCCGTGGACCCGGCCGCCTTCGCGGCCGTCAACGCCGGGCTGCGGCGCGGCGGGAAGCTCGTCATGGTGGCCCTGCCGGCCCACAGCACCCTGGAGATCCCGATCTTCGACACCGTCCTCAACGGCACCTCGGTGATCGGCTCCATCGTCGGCACCCGCCAGGACCTCGACGAGGTCTTCCGGCTGCACGCCGCGGGCCGCACCCGGGTCGTCCACGAGACCCGGCCGCTCGCCGCGGTCAACGAGGCCGTCGACGAGGTCCTGCGCGGCGACGTCAAGGCCCGCATCGTCTTCGACCTCACCCGGGAGGGATGAGCACCGTGCGTCTGCCCCTGGTCGTCGGCGTCGACGGCTCCGAGCACAGCCTGCGGGCCGTCGACTGGGCGGCCGACGAGGCCGCCCTGCACGGCGTCCCGCTGCGGCTTGTCCACGCCTCCCGGTGGGAGCGGTACGAAGGCCCCGCCCTCGCCGACGAGTTCGGCGGACCGGCCGGCCAGGCGAGCGGCGAGGACATCCTGCGCGCCGCCGCCCTGCGGGCCCGGTACCGCCGGGCGGACCTCGACGTCACCACCGACGTGGTGCCCGAGGAACCCGAGTACGTCCTGCTCCGCGAGGGCCGCCGGTCCTCGGCCGTGGTCGTCGGCACGCGGGGCCGCGGCGCCCTCGCCCACGCCCTGCTCGGCTCGGTGAGCCTGACCGTCGCCACCCGCGCGCGCTGCCCGGTCGTCGTGGTCCGCGGTCCGGAAGGCCGGACACCAGGTCCCGGCCGGGACCGGATCGTCGTGGGCGCGGCCGAGGCGCCGACCGCCGCGATGCGCTTCGCCTGCGAGGAGGCCGCCCGGCGCCGGGTCCCGCTGACCGCCGTCCGCGCCTGGCGCTGCCCCTCGCACGACCCCCTCGACCACCCGCTGCTCACCGGCGATCCGGAGCACATGCACGCCGCGCGGGCCGCGGCCGAACTGGAGGCCGCCCTCACCGACGCGCCGCCGCACCTCGACCTGGAACGGCGGACCGCCGAGGGCCCGCCCGGCCAGGTGCTGCTCGACGCCTCGAAGGAGGCCGGACTGCTGGTCATCGGCCGCCGTGACCCCAAGCACCTCGGGCCCCATCTCGGGCGCGTCGCCCATCGGGTCCTGCAACACGGCGACTGCCCCGTCGTGGTCGTCCCCGACGCCTGAACGGGCGCGCCCCACGGCCCTTCACACCTCGCACGTTCCGCACCTCGCTCGTTCCGCACCTCGGCCGCCCCACCCGGGCGGCCGCCCCACCACCGTCCCCGCCCGCCGGCGGGAACGCCGAGCCCCACCGCCGACACGTCCGGCGCCGCTCCGGTGCCAGGGTCGTGCCCGCGCCCGCTGTACCGCGCCCGCTGTACCGAGGAGGAAGCGCCATGAAGCAGACCAAGGTCGGTGCCGTGATGACCACCGACGTCGTCCGGGCCCGGCACGACACCCCGTTCAAGGAGGTCGCCCGGCTGCTCGCCGAGCACCGGATCAGCGGGCTGCCCGTCGTGGACGACGAGGACCACGTGGTCGGCGTCGTCTCCGGGACGGACCTGATGGTCCACCAGGCGCAGGCCCCCGACGGCTGGGAACCGCCGACGCCGAAGCCCCGGCTCCCCTCGATGACGCCGACCGCGCGCCGGTACGCCGCCAAGGGCCGGGCGCGCACCGCGGGCGGTCTGATGACCGCCTCGCCGGTCACCGTGCACGCCGAGGACAGCGTCGTCCAGGCCGCCCGCACCATGGTGCGGCGGCACGTGGACCGGCTGCCGGTGATCGACGAGGAGGACCGGCTGGTCGGCATCGTCACCCGGCACGACCTGCTGCGGGTCTTCCTGCGCACCGACGAGGGCCTGCGCGAGGAGGTCCTCCGCGAGGTGCTGGGCCGTGGGCTGTGGCTGTCGCCGCGGAGCGTGGAGGTCTCCGTCAGCCAGGGCGTCGTCACCCTGCGGGGCGTGACGGAACGCCGCAGCGAGGCGGAGGCCGCCGTGTCGATGACCCGGAAGATCGCCGGAGTCGTCGCCGTCGTCGACGAACTCGGCCACCGGACCGACGACACCCGGATCAAGCCCGAACCGGCGGCCGTGCACGGGGTCGCCGACGACTGGCTGCGCCGGCTCTGACACCCGCCCGGCCCTGACGACACGGTACGGACGCACACGGGGCGGAGGGCCAGGGGGCGGACGGACACGGGGGGTGGAGGGGGGCGGCCGTCGGGCCGTGACCCACCCCCGGATCGCCACGGCCCCACGCCCCGCACCGACCGGCGGACGACCGCCGCCCGCCACCCGCCGCCACGTGAACGCCCGACACCGAGAGAGGCACGGCACGCATGTACCGAAACGACGGATTCCGCGAACTGGACCGCGAGGAGAGCCTGCGGCGGCTGGCGACCGCCACGGTGGGCCGTGTCGTGCACACCCGGCAGGCGCTCCCCTCCGTGCTCCCCGTCAACTTCGCCCTCGACCACGGCGGCGTCCTGCTGCGTACCTCGGCCGCCTCCGAGCTGGTCCGGGCCGTCGACGGCGAGGTCGTCGCCTTCGAGGCCGACGCGGTCGACGGGGCCGCCCACTCCGGCTGGAGCGTCGTCGTCACCGGGACGGCGAGCGTCGTGACCGACCCGGCCGAGCACCAGCGCCTGACCCGCACCGGGCCCGCCTCCTGGGTGCCTTGGCCACAGGAGGTGTTCCTGCGCATCGCCCCGCAACGGGTCACCGGCCGCGAACTGGTCGGCGGCCGCAGCGCCTACGGCATCCGTCTGCCGCTCCCGTCCCCCGAGGCCGACGTGCCCGCCCGCGCGGAAGACGCGGAAGAGGGGACGGACTGAGCCCGACCTGCAGGGACTCACCCCACGGCACGACGGAGGCCGGGCGGACCCTGTGACAGGTTCCGCCCGGCCTCCGTCGTGTCCCGGAGCCGGCCGGGGCCGTCAGCCGTCGTACGCGTCCCGCATGAGGCGCCGCATGTCGTCCAGCATCGGCATGCGCGGGTTGGCCGGCGCGCACTGGTCCTCGTAGGCGTTCAGCGCCTGCTGCGGCAGGGCGGCCAGGAACGCCTGCTCGTCGACGCCCAGCGCCCGGAACGAGGGCTCGATGCCGACGGCCTCGCGCAGCCGCTCGACGGCGACGGCCAGGGACTCCACGCCCTCGGCCGGGGTGGCGGTGGGCAGGCCGAGGGCCCGCGCGATCTCCTGGAAGCGCTCGGGCGCCCGGTAGCTCTCGTACTTGGGCCACCCGGTGAGCTTCGCCGGCACCGTGCCGTTGTACCGGATCACGTGCGGCAGCAGCACCGCGTTGGTCCGTCCGTGCGCGATGTGGAAGGTGGCGCCGAGGGTGTGCGACATGGCGTGCACGATGCCCAGGAAGGCGTTGCCGAAGGCCATGCCCGCGATGGTGCCGGCGTTGTGCATCTTCTCCCGGGCCTCCGGCGCCCCGGCGCGGTCGTTCACCGCCGCCTCGATGTTGCCGAAGATCAGCCTGATCGCGTGCAGGGCGAGGCCGTCGGTGAAGTCGTTGGCGTAGACGGAGACGTACGCCTCGATCGCGTGGGTGAGGGCGTCGAAGCCGCTGTCCGCGGCGAGCGCCGGCGGCAGCGCCGCGGTGAGCAGCGGGTCGACGATGGCGACGCTCGGGGTGAGCGCGTAGTCGGCCAGCGGGTACTTCTTGCCGGTGGCCGGGTCGGAGATGACGGCGAACGGGGTGACCTCCGCGCCGGTGCCCGAGGTGGTCGGCACGCACACCAGTCGGGCCAGCCGGCCCAGCTCCGGGAAGCGGAACGCGCGCTTGCGGATGTCGGAGAACTTCTGCCGCATGTCCGCGAAGTCGACCTCCACACCGGCCGCGTGCTGCTCGTACAGCAACCACATCACCTTCGCGGCGTCCATCGGGGAGCCGCCGCCCAGCGCGATGATCGTGTCCGGGCGGAAGTCGCCCATCAGGCGGGCGCCGTCGCGCACCGAGTCGATGCTGGGCTCCGGCTGGACGTTGTCGATGATCTGCAGCACCACCGGCTCACGGCGCCGCCGCAGGACCCGGCTGATCCGGTCGACGAAGCCGAGCCGGGTCATCGTCGCGTCGGTGACGACGGTGACGCGGTGGACGTCCGGCATCGAGGCCAGGTACCGGATCGACTGCGGCTCGAAGTAGATCTTCGGCGGCACCTTGAACCACTGCAGGTTGTTGCGGCGGGCGGAGACCCGCTTGACGTTGAGCAGCTGCGGGGCGGACACGTTGTTCGACACCGAGGTGCTCCCCCAGGAGCCGCAGCCCAGCGTCAGCGAGGGCAGCAGGCCGTTGTAGACGCCGCCGATCGCACCTTGCGAGGACGGGGAGTTGACGATGACGCGGACCGTCTTCATCCGCCTGCCGTACGCCTCGGCGACCGCGCGGTCCTCGGTGTGGACGACGGCGCTGTGGCCCTGGCCGTGGAAGGCGACCATGTCGGCGGCCAGGCCGAAGCCCTGCCGCTCGTCCTCGGCCCGCAGCACGGCCAGCACCGGGCACAGCTTCTCCCGGGTCAGCGGCTCGTCCGGGCCGACCCGTGCGGCCTCCACCAGGATGAGCGAGGTGCCCTCCGGCACGCCGAAACCGGCCTGCTCGGCGATCCACACGGGGCTCTGCCCGACCGCGGCGGCGTTCACCTTCGGTTCGCAGCCGCCGCCCGGGGCGCGGCCCGCCGGGAAGAGGAACGCCTCCAGCTTCGCCTTCTCCTCGGCGGTCGCCAGGTGGGCGTGCAGGGTGCGGAACTCGGCGAGCGCCGCGTCGTAGATCTCCGCGTCGAGGATCACGGCCTGCTCGGAGGCGCAGATCATGCCGTTGTCGAACGACTTCGACAGGACGAGATCGTTGACCGCCCGCGCCAGCTTGGCGCTGCGGTGCACGTAGGCCGGGACGTTGCCCGCGCCCACGCCGAGCGCCGGTTTGCCCGCCGAGTAGGCGGCCTTCACCATGGCGTTGCCGCCGGTGGCGAGGATCAGCGCGATACCGGGGTGCTTCATCAGGACGCCGGTCGCCTCGACCGACGGCTCCTCGATCCACTGCACGCAGTTCTCCGGCGCCCCCGCCGCGACGGCCGCGTCGCGGACCACGCGCGCCGCCTCGGTGCTGCACCGCTGGGCGGACGGGTGGAAGGCGAACACCACCGGGTTGCGGGTCTTCAGCGCCATCAACGCCTTGAAGATCGTGGTGGAGGTCGGGTTGGTGACGGGGGTGACCGCTGCCACCACGCCCACCGGCTCGGCGATCTCGACCATGTCCTCGATGTCGTCGCGGGCGACGACGCCGACCGTCTTCATGCCGCCCATGCTGTGGGTGACGTGCTCGCAGGCGAACATGTTCTTGACGGCCTTGTCCTCGAACACCCCGCGGCCGGTCTCCTCGACGGCCAGGCGGGCGAGCGCCGTGTGCTGGTCCAGGGCGGCCACGGACGCCTTCCTGACGATGTGGTCGACCTGCTCCTGGGTGAGCGACTCGTAGTCGGCGAGGGCCTTCAGGCCTCCCTCGACGAGCCGGTCGACGGCGACCGCGGCATCCGACGGCGCCGCCTCGGCGCCGGCCCTGGCCCTGCTCGGCGCGTCCTGTCGGGTCATGGTGGTCCGCCTCCGTGATCGGGGCCGCCGGTACGTCCGGCGGCGTCGGGGGAGCGGAGCCGTGCGGCCCTGCTTCCGCCAACCACTGTGCTGCGTAAGGAAGTTCGGGGCCCGGTGCCGGACGGCCCCGACCGGGACCGGACGTCCCTGTCCGCCCCGGGACCCTCGGCCCTCCTGGGGCGGACAGCTGCCGGGGAGCGGGAATGGCCGAGGAGCGGGACCGCCGGTACCGGTCCCGCTCCTCGGCCTGCGCCCGCCCGGCCCGCGCACCGCGAGGCCGGCGTCCGGTTCAGCGGCCCGGACCCCCGCGCCACGGCGGCGGTACGGCCGCCCGGCGGGTCCGCTCCTCGCGGTGCGCCGCGCGTTCCACCCGGGCGCGCAGCTTGTCGTGGAGACGGTCGGCCAGCTCCCGGACGGTCGCCTCACGGACGTGGACGACGACCAGGTCCTCGCCCACCTGCAGGTCCGCCCCCGCCCACCAGGGCCGCTCGACATGGTGCGCCGACGCCCTGACGACGCGCACCTCGCCGACCGCCTCCGGCAGTCCGGGCCGGCCCAGCGCGGCCGACACCTTCTCGCGGACGTAGGCGAGGGACTCCTCGTCCACCGCGCCGTCGGCACGCACCAGCACGGCGTCGGTCAGGTGACGGACACCGGTGTCCTTGGCAGTCATGAGCTTCGCTCCCTTGGCCTCGTCGAGGTGGTGACAGGAGCGTGCGCCCGCCGCCGGGTCGCCGGCCAGGGCCCTTCCGTCCCCGGGCGGGGGCCGAAGAGACCCCTTCGAGGGCCGCCCGGCCCCTCGGCCGGCGGCCCGTCACGGGAGCACGGTTGCGGTACCGAGAGTAGGCAACGGCCCTGGAGAGGACGCGTCATGCAGCACGACATCACCGTGGGGGTCGACGGATCGGCCGCGAGCCTGGCCGCCGCCCACTGGGCGGCCGCGGAGGCCGGCCGCCGGGGGACCGGCCTGACCGTGCTGCACACCTGGCACCGTCACGTCCGCCCCGGGTCCGACGTACCCACCGGGACCAGCGAGTACGAGTGGGCCCGCACGGTCCTCGGGGAGGCGGCGCGCGGCCTGCGGGCCGCCCACCCCGGACTGCGGATCACCGAGCGGCTGGTGTGCGACTCCCCGGTCGGCGCCCTCACCTCGGCAGTCGCCGGCAGTGACCTGCTGGTCCTGGGGTCGCTCGGCCTCGGCGCGTTCGGCGGGTTCGTGACGGGCTCCGTCTCCCAACGGGTGGTCGCCCGCGCCGAGGGGCCCGTGGTGCTGGTCCGGGCAGGGCGCGGCACGAGTGACGACCACCTGCCCGCCACGGACGGGATCGCGCCCGAGGAGATCCCGCGGACGCCCTACCGCGAGGTGGTGCTCGGGCTGGACACCGGCGAGCCGTGCGACGAGACCGTCGGGTTCGCCTTCGAGGCGGCCCGGCTGCGCGGCACCGGGCTGCGGGTGGTGCACGCCTTCCGCACCCCGCTGCGGGCCGTGACCGACTCCTCGCTGGTCATCGCGGTCCCGGCCACCGAACGCCTGGCGACGGGACCGGTGGCCGAGGCGGCCGCCCAGGCCCGGGCCGACGCGGAGCACACGGTGGCCGCGGTGGCCCACGCCTGGCGCGACAAGTACCCGGAGGTCCCGGTGACCTGGACGGTCGTCGAGGGCCGGGCGGCGTCGGTGCTGGTGCACGAGGCCCACGACGCGGGGCTCCTGGTGGTGGGACGCCGCGGCGGGCAGCGCCTGGGCGCCCACCTGGGCCCCGTCGCCCACGCCGCCCTGCACCACGTCCCCTGCCCCGTCGCCGTCGTCCCCCACGGCTGACCCGCCTCCGGCCACGGCCCCGACTCCGGCCCCCGGCACCGGAGTCGGGGCCGTCACCGGCTGCGCTGCCCGGCAGATGCGGGTGCGAGTGCGAGTGCGAGTGCGGGTGCAGGTCGGGTCCGCCCTGGGCCGGCGTGCCCGACCGTCCCGGGCGCCGGTGCCGGTGCCGCACCGCCCCGGTCAGCGTGCTCAGCGGTCCCGGGGGAGCGGTGCCCGACCGTCCTGGGGTGCGGTGTCGGACGGTTCCCGGTGACGGCCCGGCCCGTCCCGGGCGCCGGTGACGGCCCGTCCCGGGCTGCGGCATCGGCCCACCCAGGGCGGCGGTGACGGACGGACGTGGGCGTCGGCGTCAGGCCCCGCCGCCCTGCCGCCCCGCCGCGCCGTCCCGTGCCGCCCCGCGGCGACGGCCCCGCGAACCCACGCGGCTCCTCGGCCGCGGAGCTCCGCCGTCCCACCTCGAGCCGGTGGGGACCTCGGTCCTGGCCGGCTCGTCCGTGGTCCTGGTCATCCGGTCCGCTCCCACATCCCCGGCACCGGAACCCGCCGCGGCGCGGGCCGGCGTCGCGCTGGTGCGCCCGCCGCCCCGCGCACTCGGCCCCATGCCGGGGACTCCCACCGCCCTGCGGCCCTGCCGCGGCGGACGAGAGGGCCGAACGTCCCGCCGCGGC